>QGUR01000233.1 GCA_003242205.1 Chloroflexota bacterium
CCAACGAACCAGACGCCGATGGCAATCCGGCGCGATTGATCGATGTTGAAAAGCCACGACGCACCGATCACCAGCAGCCAGAGCAGCACTATCCCATCCAGTGGTGTGCCGTGCCATACCCAGGAAGACTGCCGCCGCAGAAGCAGCCAGCCCAGGCCAAGTAACACCAGAACGGCCACACCTGCCAGCCGAAAACCCGGCAGCAGCACCCCGGTAAAGGTCGCGCCAGCAAGCGTGGCATATGTGAAAGCAGCAGTCACAACCGCCGGAATGATCGCGCTTTGCGTACGATGTACCATTCTTCTCGTTGATGCGCTGGCCACGCAGACCGGCTATGCCGGCAGCGTGTGAATGTCGCGGAAAACTCGTAAAAGCATAGCATATCCCCACAACGAAATGAGGCTTTGTGCGGCCGGGTTTTCTCGTGGCAATTATCCGC
The DNA here is from genome assembly GCA_003242205.1 of Chloroflexota bacterium. Lineage (GTDB taxonomy): Bacteria > Chloroflexota > Anaerolineae > Aggregatilineales > Phototrophicaceae > ZC4RG36. The sequence goes on from QGUR01000233.1 coordinate 440, forward strand.
TGTCGAAAACCGCTTTCATCATCTATCGAGAATGGCAACTTGGGGTTTTCGCAAATTGAATTTCACATGTAGACTATGGCGCGCAACCTCGCAACCTGTCGCGCGCCGCCGGCCGGCTGCGGCTATCCACCTGCCTTGACGAGGAAAACCATGTTCACACCTGATTCGGCCCTGAAACACATTCGAGACAATAACATCGAACTGATTGACCTTCAGTTCACTGACATTCTGGGCTCAGTTAAGAGCGTCACTATTCCTGAAAACCGGCTGGAAGATGTGTTCGAGCGCGGACTGTGGTTCGACGGCTCGTCGATCTACGGATTTGCCCGGATTCAGGAAAGCGACATGCTACTCATGCCAGACGCGAAGACCTATCGCGTCCTGCCGTGGGTGGAAGAACCGCCGCTGCGCGCGCGCATCATCTGTGACGTGTTGACAGCCGACGGCGAACCATTTGTTGGCGACCCGCGTTATGCGCTCAAACGAGCGGTGGCGCGCGCCGAAGCGCTCGGCTTCACCTCCTACAACATCGGGCCGGAACTGGAATTCTTTCTGTTTCGCAAGCCGCAGAACGGCTCGACACTGAGCGCCGTGCCTCATGATGTCGGCGGCTATTTTGATTTCAGCCCCAACGACGAGGCCGAGCGGGTTCGCAGCGCGATCACAACCGTGTTGCAGAAGCTGAACATCGATGTTGAAATGAACCACCACGAGGTTGCCATCGGGCAGCACGAAGTGGATTTCCGCTACAGCGACGCGCTGCACAGCGCCGACAACGCGATCACATTTAAATATGCCGTCAAGGGCGTGGCCGTGAAGCATGGGCTGCTGGCAACCTTCATGCCGAAGCCGATTTTTGGCCAGAACGGCAGTGGCATGCACTGTCACCAGAGCCTCTTCCGGGGCGATGAAAACGCCTTCTACGACGACAACGATACCTACAAACTCTCAGAAACAGCCTATCAGTTCATGGCCGGGCTGCTGCACCATGCGCGAGGCCTGAGCGCTGTCGTCGCGCCCTCAGTCAACAGCTATAAGCGCCTGACACCCGGATACGAAGCGCCGGTATACATCTGCTGGGCGCAGCAGAATCGCAGCGCGCTGATTCGCGTGCCACGCTACACTCCGGGGCGCGAAAAGAGCGTGCGTATAGAACTGCGCTTCCCCGATCCAAGCGCAAACCCCTATCTGGCGTTTGCCGCCATGCTGGAAGCGGGACTCGATGGCATCGAAAAGAAGATGACCGCACCGCCGGCCATTAACGAGGATGTTTTTGAGTGGACGCCAGAACAGCGTGAAGCCCATGGCGTCGGTGTGCTACCTTCGACGCTGGAAGATGCAATGAACGCCTTAGCCGAGGATGAGGTGATTCAGCGCGCGCTCGGCAACCACATTTACAATGCGTTTGACCGTGCCAAACGCGCCGAGTGGGAAAGCTATCGCCTGCACGTCACCAACTGGGAAATCAACCGCTACCTGGAAACGACGTAGACAAGCAGAACATGATACAAATGGAGAGGCGTGAAGCAGTTTGCGCCTCTCCGCTCACCCACACGCCCGAATGTGACGCCGTGAACCGAACTCGCCCGTTCATACGACGCCCCTGGTTAATCGTTCCGCTGGCAACGCTCATCTATACGCTGATTGTGGTTTCGACCCAGGGAAGCCCGCTTGCGCTGGTCACTCTCGGCACGCGCTTCAGTGACGGCGATCTGCAGGGCGAAACCGGCACCGAAGGGTATGACGGCCAGTTTGTCTACTATATCGCCCGTGACCCCGGCGATGCCGAGCGCTTCCTCGACGTACCAGCCTATCGCTTCCAACGCATTCTGCTGCCCATCCTCGGACGGGTACTCGCGTTCGGGCAAAACGATTTATTGCCGTGGTCACTACTGTTGGTCAATCTCGTCGCGCTTGCTGCCGGCACGTATACGCTCGAACACCTACTAGAGCAGTATGGAACAAGCCGCTGGTATGCGCTTGGTTACGGGTTATCGCTTCCCGCGCTGGGAGCAGCGCGCCTCAGTCTGCCCGAACCTTTGGCCTATGCGCTCGCGCTGGGCGGCGTAGCGCTTGCGTTCGAGAAGCGCGTGCTGTGGAGCGCCGTGTTTTTCGTGCTGGCGGCGTTTGCCAAGGAAACAACACTGATTATGGCTGCGGGCATCGGGTTGTGGTTACTCTGGCGGCGTCAATGGCTACAAGCCCTGCTGTTTGCCCTGATTTCGCTTATCCCGTTTGGGTTATGGCAGATCGCGCTGGCACAGCGCTTTGGATCTGTGGGCGTCGGCTCTGGCGGCGCGATGGCAACGCCATTTGAGATCATCCCGTTTGCGGGCATTTTTCGTATCTGGTTTGAAGGTAGCTTTTCTGTCTTCCTCGCCTTCGGCCTAATCTTGCTTCCGTTCGTAGTGCTTCCGACCGTTTGGGGATTAGCCCGTGTCGCGCGCGACTTTACCTTGCGCCGTGTTGGCATAACAACGCTGCTCCTGTTGACGACAGCGGGCATTATGCTGTTTGTGCCGTTTTCCACCTATCGCGAACCACTCGGCATCCTGCGCTTCATCGCAGGGCTGCAACTGGCGGCCATACTTTACGCCGCACAACACCGGGACCGGCGAATTCTCATGTACAGCACCTTTTGGGCGCTGACGAGTCTCTTCGTCATCGTGGCCGACATCGCCGCCGGCGTAAAGGCGATCTAAGCCGGTTTGGTCGCATTCTGGAAATGTGCCCGGAAAAGGCGTCGTTAACTCATTTGAGAACGTGTTTGAAACGCCGCCCGCCTTGCCAAAGGCGCTAGCGGCGCAGCGTTCGCCGGCGCTCAATCGCCGACGTCATACCGACCTGCCGCCAGTAGTGACGCTTAAGCAAGTCCGGCGCAGGATCGTGCAGGCTACCCATGGCAAGGCGGGGATAGCCGCGACGGTACGTGCGCCGGTCGACCAGTGGATCGAGCTTCGCATAACGGCTGACCCGCCGCAGCGTCTTCAATAGACTGAGCAAATTGCGTGGGTGGAGAAAATAAACCAGCGCTCGTCGAAACTCTGCCAGTATACGCCAGTACATCAGCGGTTCGAGTTCCTGTCGCAACAACAAAAGCGTGTTGTAATCAACCTCAACGCCATACTGTTCCATCATAGACGTTTGTAGTTGCTGAACGGCGTCAGCTATATCAGCGTCGACGGCATTTGGCCGAGTCCGTCTGCGCCAGGTCGCCCAGCGCCAGACCTCCAGAAACTGGGCAAGCTCATCATCGGTCAACTCATAAGCATCCAGCTTGTCATTGCGTATAAAGTCGCTCAAATCTTCGCAGAAAGCGTCTCTCATGGCACTGCCCCGACGACTATGCCTACTAACGCTCAGGCTCGATTTGGAAAAATTGCGTAATTGGGCTGGCTGCAATGTGGGTTGGCGAGCGAGCAGGTGCTCCCACTATAGCACAGGTGATCGAGGGCAGGTCAAGCGACGCAAGGCTTTAGACGCCGCGAAACGCCAGCGCTTTGCCGATTGTTCGCAGGATGATGTTCAGGTCGAGCAGCACCGACTGGTGGCGAATGTAATAGAGGTCATATTCGAGCTTAATCAGCGCATCAACATCGTTCGAACCATAGTCATAGCGCACCTGCGCCCAGCCTGACATTCCCGGACGAACGATCAGCCGTGTGCGATAGAAAGGTATCTTCTCCGTCAGGCGTGCCATGTGTTCGGGGCGCTCTGGTCGCGGGCCAACCAGACTCATATCGCCCCGCAACACATTGAAAAGCTGCGGCAATTCGTCCAGCCGTGTCCGGCGCATGAATCGCCCAACACGCGTCACGCGCGGGTCATCGCGATAACTGAACACAGCGCCAGTATCTGCTTCGGCATTCTCAATCATCGAACGCAGCTTGTAGATGTTGAAGATGCGTCCATTGAGCCCCACACGCCGCTGCGAATAGAAGATGCTGCCCGGTGAATCGAGCTTAATGAGCAGCGCGAGCGGCGGCAGAATGACGGCAAACAGCGCCAACCCAATCAGCGATAGCACGATATCGAACATGCGCTTCAAGATCTGATTGATCCGCTGGGTTGATCCGATAGCCTGCGGCGTCAACAGGACGATCGGCCAATCATCGCTCAGATGCTCGACCGGCACACGCCCGGTAATGCGTTCGTATAACAGGGTCATGGGAATAACGGTGATGCCACGCTCATAGGCATCCATTACCGCCTGAAATGTTTCGCCGCTGAGCGACCGTGTGGACGTAATGATGAGTTCACTCACACGGTCGCGTGTAACGAAGTTCATGAGATCCGCGCCCGTGCCAACCACTGGAACACCGGAAATAACCGTGCCGACATCGCCCGGCATGGCGATAATCCCCTTCACGGCATACTCGTTTGGCGCATATTCCGCTAGCGCCTTGATGATGGCGCTGGCAGCACCGTTCGCCCCCACAATAAGCGTGTGTCGCGGGCTGCTTGCCCATCCAAGCAGGAAGGGACGCGCATAACGCCATGCGCTGATGAAAACGAGTGATGTGACGGCATAGTAGAGGATGAATAGCCGGGGCAGCGCAGTACGGGGCGACAGAAAAAAGATGACCAGATAGACGACCACCATCTGCGCGTTGATGATGAGCAGCCGCTGAAACGTTTGGCTGCGACTGGCAGCTACCCGCAGGACATACAGATCATTGGCATTGGCGAGGAACAACCAGACGCCGATCAAAATGATGAACAGATTGGTCTGATCGAGAATGAAATCGAGCGTGAACTCGTAGCGCGCGACCAAAGCCCAGATACGCAAGGAGACAAGCACCGACGCGATGACGGCGACAACGTCGCCCAGCATAAGCAACAGCCGGCGCTCTGAAATCTGGAGTTGAAGCCGCTGGTTGCGCCTGTTTACAAATTGATAAAGTGGCGTATCTTGCACACCGGAGCTATCGGATAGCGGGTTGGACATGGTTTGCTGCTAACGCGCCAGAGACTTCGAATCGGCTTTCAGCAATAATAACGCGACAGCGACCAAAAAGGACAGGGCCGACACGGTTCCCGCCGGAACCAGCCACGACGGCTCGTAGCTGAAGCTGACTACATGCTCGCCGGGCGGCATCTGTATGGCGCGAAATGCGCCGTTGGCCCGGTAAATGGGTACAGACAGGCCGTCAATCGTTGCTTGCCAGCCCGGATAGTCGGTATCCGCCAGAACCAGCCAGCCATCATAAGGCGAATGCACAACCAACTCGACGCGATTGGCTTCGTCGCCAATTAAAACAGTGCCACGCTCAATTGTCTCCGGAGGTGGCGGGCAGGGCCCATCACCGGGGATATGAACCTGCCGGGTGAGATCCGCGCCATCTGCCAGCGCCTGCAACAGCGCCTCCTCACTGGCATGCCAGCACACGCCGGGAACCAGCCAAGCACGCGCCGGGTCGATGCCCGATGGCACGCTACCCCCATGGTCGCCATAAACCCAACCGACAGCTGAAGCGACAAAGAAGCTCTCTCGCCTGTTCGGCTCGGCTGCATCCAGCGCATTGATGAATGCGGCATATGGACCGACCAGCAATGGATCAAAATTGTCCAGCAAAGCACGGCGGTCGATCAGGTTCAGGTTAGGCAGGTTACTGGCGCGCACCATCTGCCAGTTCTCAGCGGCGAACCGGTAATCGTCCGGACGAAAGAACGTCTGATATTTAAGGGCGTCTTCAGCCGCCTGCGACCAGTACCCCCGCGCCTGTGACTGGGACTGATCGCCTAGCGGATCATAGAACGCCGCCGGAATCGTCGGATTATGCCCCCAGTTAGCCCAGACCAGGTCTGCCGCGACGATGACCAACACCAGTAATGACCAACGGGAATAGGCTGCGCTGTCCGCAGGCGGTTGGCGCAGTGCCAGCCAGGCCCCGGCGATACCCGACACCGCTAGCCCAAGCAGGGCTCGCACCAGAGCCTGCACACCCTCGATCGGCGGCGCGGCCACGAGCGCAATTAGGCTGAGAACGAGCAGGCTGAGACAGGCGGCGAAGAGCCGTTTCGCCCAACGGCGGGCGCGAAACGACCGCCCCCACGCGCTGACGCCGATACCGGAAAGCACGGCCAGAGAAAACACCGTCCATAACTGCCACCGGGCAGGCGCTTGAAACAGGTCGAATGTTGGCACATGCCGGTATAAGAATGGAAACACCGGCGTATGCGCTCCCATAGCCAGAACGAAGCCTATCAGCGCGATTATTAACCAGAACGGAACGATGGTAAAAACATTCTGATCCCGTTCGCGGCGTCGTTGCAACCAACCCACAACTGCCGCAAACGCCGACACAAGCGGGATCAGGCCGATATAGACTGCGAACTCGAAGTAATAACCCGTCACGAGATAGCTGCCATCGGCCGGCGTGCCGAAGGTGATTGGCGACAGGAAATTCAACGAACGCGCCAGGCCGAAACTGAAATTCATGGCGAAGTCATAGTCGACACCGGCAGCGCGTTGTGATGTCAGCAGCAGTTCGGCGGTTGGCACAAGCTGAAGCGCGGCGATACCCGCGCCAAGGCTGGCTATTAGCCCCATGACAACCAGCCGCGCAAACGGCAGGCGGCGATTGACAACCAGCCAGACCCCATAGAGGATGGCCAGCAGCAGGCTATACCAGGCAGTCTGCGCATGGCCGGCAAGCAGGAGCAATGCGACAATGAGCGCCAATCGTCCCGCATCACGAAATCGATAGCGGAGCAGCATGCCATGCGCCGCCCAGACCAGCCACGGCAGCCAGACCGCGGCGGAAATCATGGGATAGGTTCCGAGACGGGCAACTAGATAGCCTGTGAGCGCAAAAGCCAGCGCCGCCATGCCCTGCCCCAGCGCGCCCGCGCCGAGGCATCGCAACAGCGCCGTCATGCCAAGTCCGCCGATGAACAGATGCAGCACGGCTGTAACGCTCATCGACCACGCCAGCGGCAGGAAAAAGCCTGGCCAGTTCAGCGGATATAGCAAAGCTGACTGGTAA
>QGUR01000508.1 GCA_003242205.1 Chloroflexota bacterium
TTGCCATGAGCCGGATACTGGTCGAGCAGCTTGTTGATCTGCTGGCGCGGTGGGATGCCATCATCGAAGAGGTCGAGCTGCGCTGTGCAGACGGTTGCGTCCCGGCTCAGGCAGCCTATTACGCCGGCTTCATGCACGGGGCGCAGGCCGCGCGCGATGATCTGGCGCAGGCGCTGGCCCGGCTGATGCAGGCTGAAGGAATCGACGCCGGACTCTAAGCCCGGCGCGAAGAAAATGAAAACCCCCTGCCGTTCTCGGCAAGGGGCTTTCTTTGCGGCGGGCCTTAGTAACGCTCGCCCCGGTTCAGCCATTCAGGTTGTGACCACAGGGCCGAGAGCAGCAGCTCGCGCACCGCAAGCAGTTCCTTCGGCAGCCGGTCGTAGAGCTTGATGAACAGCTCCTCGTGCGAGAGGATCTCCCGCTTCCACTCTTCCGGGTCCATCTTCATCACCCGGTCGAAGTCCTCTCTGGTGAAGTGTTCCAGACCGCGCCAGTCGAGGTCCTCATATTTCGGCACGCGGCCCAGTTTCGTTTCCGTACCGGCGGCTTTGGTGCGCGCCCGTTCGATGATCCACTTGAGCACGCGCATATTCTCGCCAAAGCCGGGCCACAGGTAGTTGCCGTTTTCGTCCTTGCGGAACCAGTTGACCATGAAGATGCGCGGCGGGTCGGGAATATAACGCCCGAACTGCAGCCAGTGGTTGAAGTAGCTCGCCATGTGATAGCCGACAAAGGGCAGCATGGCGAACGGGTCGCGGCGCACCTGCCCGATCGTGCCCGCCGCGGCAGCGGTCGTTTCCGCTCCCATGGTCGCGGCGTAGTAGACGCCATAGACCCAGTTGAAGGACTGGAAGACGAGCGGCACGACCGAACTGCGGCGACCGCCGAAGATGAACGCGGAGATAGGCACGCCTTTCGGGTTTTCCCAATCCGGGTCTATCGACGGCGATTGCGAGGCCGGCACGGTAAAGCGCGAATTCGGATGCGCGGCTTTGCGCCCGCAGTCGGGCGTCCAGTCGTTGCCCTGCCAGTCGATGAGGTGCGCGGGCGGTTCTTTGGTCTTGCCTTCCCACCAGACATCGCCGTCGTCGGTCAGCGCGACGTTGGTGAAAATGGTGTTCTTCGCAATCGCTGCGTAAGCGTTCGGATTGCTCTCCGGGCTGGTTCCGGGCGCGACGCCGAAGAACCCGGCCTCGGGATTGATGGCGTACAGCTTGCCATCCTCGCCGATCTTGATCCAGGCGATGTCGTCGCCCACGGTTGTGACTTTCCAGCCCTCGAAAGCCGGGGGCGGCACGAGCATGGCGAAGTTCGTCTTACCGGAGGCGCTGGGGAAAGCGCCGGCGACATAGGTCTTTTCGCCGTCCGGTGATTGCACGCCCATGATGAACATATGCTCGGCAAGCCAGCCCTCGTCGCGGGCGATGGTCGAGGCGATGCGCAACGCGAAGGCTTTTTTGCCCAGCAGCGCGTTGCCGCCGTAACCGCTGCCATAGGACCAGATCGAGCGCTCTTCCGGGAAGTGGACGATGTACTTCTCCGGGTTGCTTGGCCATGGCACGTCTTTCTGGCCCGGTTCGAGCGGCATGCCGACCGAATGCATGCACGGCACGAACGGCTGATCCACGTCCAGATAATCGTAAACGGCGCGGCCCATGCGCGTCATGATCCGCATGTTCACGACCACATAAGCCGAGTCGGTCAGCTCGACGCCGATATAGGAGATATCCGAGCCTAACGGCCCCATGCTGAACGGGATGACGTACATCGTGCGCCCGCGCATGCAGCCATCGAACAGCCGGTCGAGCGTCTTGTGCATCTCACGAGGGTTGACCCAGTTATTCGTCGGCCCCGCTTCCTGACGGCTGAGGCTACAGACAAAGGTGCGGTCTTCCATGCGGGCGACATCGTCGGGCGTCGAACGGGCCAGATAGCTGTTAGGCCGCAGTTCGGGGTTTAGCCGGATGAATGTGCCTTTTTCAACCAGCAGATCGCACAGCGCGTCGTACTCTTCCTGCG
>QGUR01000234.1 GCA_003242205.1 Chloroflexota bacterium
TTCCTGGAGCCGAACTAATTTGACCCTCTGCTCTATCTTGCCGCCCATCGTGGACGTGTGGTATCGTGCCACGAACTGGTGCGGGAGGTGCGCGGTTATGCCGTCGATGAGACGGAAGCGCGCGAGGTCATTCGCCCGCACGTTAGCAACCTGCGCCGGAAGCTCAAAGCTGCCGGGCAGGACGCCGATGTCATCGTCAACGTGCGCGGTATTGGCTACCGCCTGAGTGAACAGGTCAATTAAATCTACGCTATGCTGAAACGAATAGCCCTTGTTCTGGGAGCCGTTTGGCTGCTGGTTATGCCTGTGCGCGCGCAGCCCGATCCGGTGCTGTCGATGCCGCTGGAGCGACGGGTCGCGCAGATGTTCATGGTCACACTACACGGCGCGGGCATGACTGAGGTGGGAGCGCAGTTTCTGCGACAGTACCAGCCGGGCGGCGTTGTGCTCTTTGCGGCCAACGTGACAACGCCCGATCAGGTCACACGCCTTACCAACGACTTCCAGCGCACGATCACCGAAGCCGGCGGGCCACCGCTGCTCATCGCCATTGATCAGGAGGGGGGCGTGGTCGCGCGGCTGACGCAGGGCTTCACCGTTTTCCCTTCACCGTTTGTGACCACAGCGGCGGGCGATGAAATGGCCTACCGCGCCGGCCAGATCGTGGCGCAGGAGCTGCGCGCGGTCGGCATCAATATGAATCTGGCCCCGGTCGCCGATCTGATCACCAATCGCAATAACCCGATTATCCAGCGCCGCTCGTACAGCAACAGCCCGGACATTGGCGGGCGCACCATCGCCCAGATTGTTCGCGGCACACAGTCCATGAACGTGCTGGCGACGGTCAAGCACTTTCCGGGCCACGGCGAATCGACGCACGACTCGCATGGCGAGCTGGGATCGATCAACCTGCCTGCCGAGCGATTGCGCGCTGTCGAACTGGAACCATTCCGTCAGGCAATCGCGGCTGATGTCGCCGCCGTGATGACGGCGCATATCTGGTATCCGGCGTTTGATGAGGTGCGCCGCGCGGCGACGCTTTCGCCGCCGATTGTGACCGGGCTGTTGCGCGAGGAACTGGGCTTTCAGGGCCTGATCGTCACCGATGCCATGGACATGAACGCCATCGACATGGAAGTTCATTTCGCCGAGGCGATGGTGCAGGCGGTGGAGGCGGGCGTTGACTTGCTGACGATGGGGCCGAGCTTTGCGCTGGACATCGCTGAACAGTCGATTCAGGCGGTCGTTGCCGCTGTCGAAAGCGGGCGGATTCCGGAAGAGCGCATCAACGAGTCGGTCCGGCGCATTCTGGCATATAAGGAAAAGTTCGGCATTCTCGACTGGGAACCGCTGGACGAGGCAACTGCCGTACAGCGCGTCGATTTCGCCGCTCACGAGCAGTTCATCGACGAGTTGTTCCAGAAAGCCGTGACCATCGCTTACGATCGCAACGATTTGCTGCCGCTGACGCCTGATCGCAGCATTGCGATGATCTTTCTGGGCACGCGCTACCAGATCAAGAATGAGTGCGAGCAGTACAACCCCAACATTCGCTGGCTCTCGGTCAACGAGTCTCCGACCGACGAGCAGATCCGCTGGGCGGCGCAGATGGGGCGCGAGGCTGATGTCGCCGTTGTCTGGACTCAGGACGCGATCAACGTGCCGGAACAGCAGGCGCTGGTGAACGCCATGCCACAGGAAAAGACGGTCGCGGTTGCGTTGTGGTCGCCTTTCGACTGGCAGACCTACCCGAACGTCGCTGCCTATGTCGCGCTCTATTCTCCGGCGCGCCAGTCCGTTCCTGCGGCCTGCGCGGTGCTGTTCGGCGCAATTCCGGCCAACGGACGGCTTGCTGTCACGCTCTCGCTGGAGCTTGAGGCCGGCGCGCGAGCGCAGTAGATCACTTTATCGAGCCTGCGTTCCTCGTCTTCTTGTCCTACGAAAGGCGGGGAACGCGGCTTTCGAACGCTAAGCCCACACCCGTCAAATCACCGCCCGAATCGTGTCTTGTTCCCAGGGCCGGTTCGGGTTACCTTTATAACTACTTCCATTTACATATAAAACGAGGAAACCTGCAGGCATGGGAACACTCAATCCCGACTTGCTGACGAAAGACATGGACGCGGTGCTCAATGACGCCGTGCAACTGAAGGATCAGTATCGTAAAACGACGTTGATGCCTGAGCTGATTCTGCTGGCGTTGCTTCGCCGGCCGGACACGGCGGCGGCTCGTCTGCTCGAACAGTTCAAAAATACGCGTGGGGCCGACCTTGAACGGCTGGAGCGGCAGGTTCATTTGGCCGCCGAAAGCCGGCGCGATCAGGATGGAAACCTCGACTTCATGGCGCGAAACAACCGTCTGGTTCCGCTCTCGCGCCAGACAATCATCCTGCTGGACGATGCGTTAAGCGTCGCGAACTCGGTCGATCAGGTGCGGGTTGATACCGACCATGTGCTTAGCGTGCTGGCGGAAAGCTCGATGAGCACCAGTGGTCTGCTGCGCCAGCATGGCATTACCCCGAAGGCGATTTCCGACATCCTGAGCGACTCGCAGATGCTGGATCGCCGCGCCAACGGCACGACGCAGGATTATGTCGCCGGAGCCAAAAGCGGCAAGCTGCGCGCCGTTTACTTCCGAGAGAGCCTGTTGCGCGACATGATCAACATCCTGTCGCAGGCCGTTAACCGGCATATCATTTTGGTCGGGCCGGATGGTGTGGGCAAGCGCACTCTGGCGTATAGTCTGGCGCTGCTGATGTCCGAGGGGAAGGGGCCGCTGGGCCTCAACAGCCTTGTTCAGGTCGATGAAACCGCGTTGCTCGACAACGACCAGAAAGCGGTTCGGGCCGGGTTGAATCAGGCGCGGGGTGGCATCTTCTTCATTCCGCACCTTCACCGTTTCTTCGGCGGCCCGATGAAAGCCGAGTTCTCCAAATCGACCGCGCTGATTCAGAAGGCGTTTCTGGATAACGACCCGGTAGTCATCGGCACGACGAACGATCTGGAATACAACGCGCGACTGGCGAACGTCAATGCGATTGTCGAGCACAGTCAGATTCTGCGCGTGCCGGAGCCGTCGGTCGAAGAAACGATTGAAATCCTTAAGGTACTAAAGCCGCACCTCGAAGCCGACTACCAGCTTCCGATTACCGATGAGGCGATCATGCTGGCGGCGCGGCTGGCCAAGCGCTACATGACGTCTCAGCCGCTGCCACGCAGCGCCGAACATCTGCTGCACCGGACTGCGGCGATGGTCAGTATGAGCCGGCAGAGTAATCTGGCCTTTAAACCGCCGGTGAGCGCTACAGATGGCCTCGATTCGGAGGACATCACGCTGGCGGCCAGCCAGATTACCGGCATCCCCGTGAGCAAGCTGGGTCAGGATGAGCGCCTGCGTTATGCCAGCATGGTTGAGCATTTGCAGGAGCGCGTGATCGGTCAGGATGAAGCTGTGCTGGCCGTGAGCCGGGCGATCAAGACCGCGCGCGTTGGGCTGAAGGACCCGCGTCGCCCGATTGGCGCATTTCTGTTCCTTGGGCCGACCGGCGTTGGCAAGACCGAGCTGGCGCGGGCGTTGGCCGAATTCATGTTCGGCACTGAAGATGCGATGCTGCCGCTGGACATGAGCGAATTCAAGGACGAAAGCAGCCTCAACCGTCTGATTGGATCGCCCAGCGGCTATGTCGATAGCGAGGCGGGCGGTCAGTTGACCGAGCGCGTGCGCAAACAGCCGTATACGATTGTCCTGTTCGACGAGGTGGAAAAGGCGCACCCGCGCATCCTCGATATTCTGCTACAGGTGATCGAGGAAGGACGGCTGACCGACGGGCGTGGCAACATAACTTATTTCAGCGAGACGGTGATTATCCTGACGAGCAATCTCGGGGCCGAGGAACTGGCCGTTCCGGTGATTACGGACGAGGTGCGCGAGGCGGCGATGGAAGAAGTGCGGACTTTCTTCCGTCCCGAATTCCTCAACCGTCTGGACGAAATCATCATGTTCAACGCGCTGACGACGGAACAACTGCGCGACATTCTGCACCTTCTGTTGCGGCGGGAGAACCAGATGGCGCGCGAGCGCGGCCTGCTGCTGGACTTTACGGATCGCGCCGTGGAGTGGATGCTGGCGCAGAACGACGAGCCTGAATACGGCGCGCGACCACTGAGGCGCATCATCCGTCGCTACGTGCGCGAGCCGCTGGCCGATTTCCTGTTGCGCGCCAACCCGCCTTCGAGCACGCATGTCACGATCGACGTGGATGAGAACGGCGAACTGCATTTTGCTGCGCTCACCGCTGATGGCACGGAGATGAAAGTCTAGCATCTGGAAAGCAAGCCCTTCATGCCGGAACCGCTTTAGCCGTGGCCGTCACGTGGGAACGGTCGCCGGAAGCAGGCCCGGCCTTTGAAGGGCTTGTTGCTGCGGGCTTCGCCAAAATAGGAGACGAAATAATGACGCAGTTGGATACAACGATTTTTCGCAAGTATGACATTCGCGGCACGGTTGGCGGCGATAACCCGCAGTTGACGGAAGACGTCGCCCGGCTGGTCGGCAAGGCGCTCGGCACCTATCTGCCCAAGCAGTTTGGAACCGAGCGTGTGTTTGTCGGCAGCGATAACCGGCTGACATCACCGCCGCTGAAGATCGGTCTGATCGAAGGACTGCTTTCGACGGGCATGGATGTGACCGATATCGGCCAGGTGCTGACGCCGACGGTTTATTTTGCCTCGGCGAGCTATGGCGCGAAGGGGGCCGGTGTCATGATTACCGGCAGCCATCTGGAGACGAAGTACAACGGCATCAAGATGGCCTATGGCCCGCTGGCACTGGCCGATCAGCAAATTGTTGATTTGCTGGAGATCATCCAGTCGGGCGAGTTTGCGAGTGGGCAGGGGACTCTGACGGAAGACCCCGGCATGATTCGCAAACACATGGAGACGATCAAGAGCAAGGTCAAAATCCACCGGCCTTTGACTGTCGTGCTCGACGCCGGCAATGGCCTTAGCGGCAGCATTGTGTCTCCGGTGCTCGAAGAACTGGGCATTACCGTTCACTGCCTGTACTGCGAGTCGGATGGCACGTATCCCAACCACCTGCCGAACCCGGAAGACCCGGAAATGACGAAAGATCTGGAAGCGAAGGTCGTCGAAATTGGCGCTGATCTGGGGCTGGCGTTCGACGGCGACGCGGACCGCTGTGGCTTCATCGACAACCACGGGCATCACATCGCCGCCGACCGTCTGCTGGCGCTGCTGGCGCGTGACCTGTTGCAGCGGCAACCCGGCGCGACCATCGTTTTCGATGTCAAATCCTCGCGCGCGCTGCCTGATGAAATCCGGCGCTATGGCGGCAAGCCGCTGATGTGGAAAACCGGCCATAGCCTGATGAAGCGCAAAATGCACGAGGTCAATTCGCCGCTTGGGGGGGAAGTCAGCGGACACCTCTTCACGGGTGAGGATTATTACGGCTTTGACGACGCGCCGCTGATCGCGCTGCGAACGCTGGAGATCATCTCCAAATCCGACAAAACGGTGTCCGAACTGTTCGATGAGATTCCGAAGCTGGAGGCGACGCCGGAGATTATCCTATCCACGCCCGATGCGCTCAAATGGCAGATCATCGACGAAATCACCGACGAGCTAAAAGACAGGTACGAGGTCATCACGCTCGACGGCGTGCGTGCGGAGTTCGATCAGGGCTGGGGATTGGTGCGCGCCAGCAACACGCAGCCGGCGATCACCATGCGCTTTGAAGCCACCGACCGGGAACGTCTTGTCGAGTACATGAATCTCTTCAAGCAGCAGCTTGAAAAGCATCCCGAGATCGACCTGACCAAACTCAACGATCAGATCGCGGCTTTCAGCCAACCGGCGTAAGCGCGTAACAATCGTGTTTCATGTCTGGACCGGCATAATTGCCGGTCCAGTTTTGTTGCCGGGCAACCGGCTTTCAGGGGAAATCCATGACCGACTTTCGCGCCATTTATGCTTCTCAGGCCGATGCCTACGACGCGTTGGTCTCGCGCGAGGATTATCAGGGGAACCTGCTGCCCGCGCTCGAAGGGATTTATCCGCTTGCCGGCGCAAAAGTGGTCGAATTTGGGGCGGGCACAGGCCGGTTAACGCGGCTGATTGCGCCGGTTGCCGCGCATGTCGCGGCGTTTGATGCTTCGGCGCATATGCTGGCGAAAGCCGCCGAACGCCTTCAGGGAATCGCCAGCGGCAGGTGGTCCCTCGGCGTCGCAGACAACAAACAGATGCCGGTCGATAGCGGTACTGCCGATATCGCGCTCGCCGGTTGGAGTTTTGGCCACGCCGTGGGTTGGTATCCTGATCGCTGGCAGGACGAAATCGGCGCGGCCATTCAGGAGATGCGGCGGCTGTTGCGCCCCGGCGGGATTGCCATCATTCTGGAGACGATGACAACGGGCAGTGAAACGCCGCGCCCGCCGACTGATGGGCTGGCAGCTTATTATCAATGGCTGGAGCGCGATCTCGGCTTCCAGTCCTTTTCGATTCGCACGGACTATCGCTTTGAATCGCTCGAAGAAGCCGAAAGGCTGACGCGCTTTTTCTTTGGCAATGCGCTGGCAGACCGGGTGGTGCGGGAGAACCTCGTTATCCTGCCGGAATGTACGGGGATCTGGCATCGCCGCTTTGACGGCTGATTCCATCAGATGAACGTCCGGTAGAGCCTGCGGAATCGCTCTACCGCCTGCTCGACGATGAACCGGCGTTCCGCGGTTTCCCGCGTTTGCGCCAGTTCTGCGTTGGCGGGGGGTAGTTCGGGGACGCGCCAGAGCAGCGCCAGCCCCAGCGCTTCGACCACGACCAGCACGCCCGCCAGCCCGACCGGGCCATAAGCGGGAATAGCCCACAGCGACAGCGCAACCTGCACCACGATGATCAGCGCGTTCACCTTGTTTACCCGGTTTTCGCCTTGCTGCGCGTACCAGTAAAGGGTATATGCCCCGCGCAGCACGCCGAATAACAGCGCGAGCATGAGTGGCGGCAGAATGGCGGCAGCGGGCGTGAAGGCTACCCCGAATACCAACCCGATCATTTCTTCCGCCAGTACGAGGCTGACCGCGAACCCGGTGATTCCGAAGGCTGAAAGCGCGACCAGGGCGCGTTTGAAGGTTTGCCGAAGCGAGTTCGGGTTGCCGGCCAGCGACGCCAGTGCGGGAAAGAGCGCGCCGAAAAAGGCGTTGGGGATCAATCGGGCGGCTTCGACCAGCCTGTTTGCAGCGGCAAAGGCCCCGGCGTCGGCGGTTGTGGTCAGACGTTCGAGCAGGATGAGGCCGGAACGCATCTGAATGGCGGCCAGCAACGCGGCCAGCGCAAACGGCCATGCCCGGCGCATCAACCGGGTCCATTGCGCTTTAGGCGACGGGTGTGACTGTCGCTT
>QGUR01000235.1 GCA_003242205.1 Chloroflexota bacterium
TCCGCGGACGGGGATCGTTCTGACCGGCCACCCGCCTGATCTGTCTGGAAAACGCCCATGGCGGCGCGCAGGGCGCGCCGATCGCCGCCGAGTACACGGCGCAGGTGGCTAAAATCGCCCGCCAGCACAACATCCGGCTGCATATCGACGGCGCGCGCATCTTCAACGCTGCCGCCGCGCTCAACGTGCCGGTGCGGGAACTGGCAGCGGATGCCGATAGCATCACCTTCTGCCTCTCAAAAGGGCTGTGCGCGCCGGTCGGTTCGGTGATCGTCGGTTCGCGCGACTTCATCAACAAGGCGCGCCGTGTTCGCAAGAGTCTGGGGGGCGGCATGCGCCAGGCCGGTATCCTCGCCGCGGCGGGGCTGGTGGCGCTGCGCGAGATGACCGGGCGGCTGGTCGAAGACCATGCCAATGCTCGTCGTCTGGCGCAAGGTCTGGCGACCATTCCGCATGTGCGCGTCGATCTCGACCGCGTGCGGACGAACATGGTTTATTTTGAGCTGACCGAAGACGCGCCGCTCAATCCGGAACAGCTTGCCGAACGTCTCAAGACCGAATACAACATGCTGATGCGGCCCTATGATCCACGCCGGCGGAATTTCCGCGTTGTAACGCACTATTACATCACGCGCGAGCATGTTGATCTGGCGGTTGAGGCGATCCGCGCGCTGCTGAGCGAGCCAGTAGCGGCGAATTAAGAGACCGATCTGCGGAGAGAAGCTAACGCTTGACGACGCCCGATCCTTTCGATACTGGCCAGCCGGAGGACTATAGCCGCCCGGCATGGGAGTTCGATGCGCTGCCGGAAGACCGGTTTCGACAGCCGCCCGAACCTGAGCCGGCGACCGAAGCGCCGCCACAGCGCCCGCGCAGCACACGCTCGCGCGCGGCGGGCAGCGATCCCGCGTTCGGTTATATCATCGCGGTCGCGCTGGCGGTCGGCCTCAGCCCGCTCATTCCGCACAACTCGGACCTGCGTTACGTTGTTATCTGGGGCGTGCTGGCGTTGTTCGGCGTGCTGGCCTGGCTGTTCGGTCAGATGTCGCGCATCGAGCAGGAAACGATGGACAACCTGATATGGGGCGTGGTGTTTGGGGCCATCATCGGCGTGCCGCTGCTGATCGTCGGTTCCAGCGCTCTGGCGACGACATCGCGCCTGCTTTTTCGGGCCAATGCCGGCGGTGAGGTGTTTCCTCTAAGCGCGGGTTCGGTGCTGGCGATGCTGGTGTTCGTGCAGCCGCTGGCCGAAACGCTGTTCTTCCGCGGCGTGCTACAGGAGCAGCGTCCGTTCTGGCTGGTCGGGTTGCTGGCGACGCTCTGGTCGGTGTTGCTGTTCTTCCCGATGATGGAAATCGGCGAGTATCCGCTGGTCGGGGTGGTGCTGGCCGTGGCGCTGCTCATGATGAACCTGATCTACAGTTACGTGCGTCACCGCAACGGGCTGGCGTCGGCATGGGTCTGCCAGATCGTCACGAACCTGATTCTGCTGTTCATCCCCTTCATCAGCGGGTGAGGGCTTCACTCATCTTTCAGTTCGGGTGGGTAAAGGTAATAGTTGGCCGCTGAAGCCGCCATGCCGCCTTCGTAAACCGCCGCCGAAATCTGGTGCGAGTAAGTGCGGTTGACATCCCCCGCCGCGTAAACGCCCGGCATCGACGTTTTCTGCTCGTGGTCGACGATGATATATCCCTGCTTGGACAGCTCCAGACCGAGCTGGCGCGCCAGTTCGTTTCGCGGTGTCGCGCCCTGATGCGAAAACATCTGGTCGAGCGGCAGCACATCGCCGCTTTTCAGGATGAGCGCTTCAAACATGCCGTTCTGTCCGCGCGCCTGATCGATCCGGTCGCGCACGATGGGAATGCCTGCGGCGTTGAGCCGTTCGATAAAGCGCGGCGACATCTCGAACGATTCGCTGTTGGTGAGCAGCGTCAGCCGGTCGGTTAGCCGTGTAAGCTGCATGGCGAGCGCGGCGGCCTCGTTGGTATGGCCGACGACGACCACCCGCCGGCCCTTACACAGATAGCCGTCGCAGGTGATGCACCAGAACATCGAGCGCCCGACATATTCCTCCCAGCCGTCGAACTGCGGGTAGTGGTCGACGACGCCGGTACAGAGGATGACGGTCGGGGCGCGCCATTCACCGGCCTGCCCGCTGGCGTAGAACCAGCCGTCACGCCGCTCCAGTTGTTCAACCTTATGCCGCAGCACGGATACCTGCGGGTATTCCTCAAGCTGTTTGTAACCCAATTCGCGCAGTTTGCGGGCCGGAATGCCGCCCGGAAAGCCGAGATAATTGTGATTGACCTGATGCCACGTCGAGCGGCCCTGACCCGTATCGAACAACGCGACCCGGCGGTCGAAGCGCGCCAGATAAAGCGCCGCCGACAGGCCAGCGGGGCCTCCACCGATGATGAGGCTTTCAAATTCTTCCACGCCAATGCCTTTCAGACGGTAGTCGTCAGGTTCAGAATCCCGGCCATTCCACCTCGTCCAACCCAAGCAGATCGCTCATCATGACCGCGCCTTCGTTGCGCTGTGGCAGACGGCTGAGATAGCGCTCCGTGACGGCGACGTTGCTGTGCCGTAACAGACGGCTGATTTTGTCGATTGGCACGCCGGCTTCGTGCAGCGCGCCCGCGACCGAGCGCCGCAGGTCGTGCGGGGCAACATGGCCGATGCCCGCGGCCTCGGCGGAATTGTTGACGATCAGCCAGATGCCATCGGGCGTCAGCCCCTGACGGCTGATGCGCCCGCCTTTCCAGAGGCGGCGGATGAGTGGGCTGGACGGAGCCGGGCGGCGCTCGCTGCGGCTGATGCAGGTGTTCCAGGCGGCCAGCGCGCCGACGACCGGTTTCGGCACGTCGAGCATGCCGATCTTGCGGCCCTTGCCATGCACAAGCAGCACCACGCGCTCGTTTTGCACGGTGACGTCACCCCAGCGCAGGGCCGAGACTTCTTCGCGCCGCAGCGCCATCGTGCAGAGCATGGCGACAACCAGATAATTGCGAACCGCCTGATTTTCGGTAGCGCCAATGCGCCGGGCCGCGTCCATAAGCTGGTTGATCTGTTGCAGCGACAGCCAGCGGCCGGGGCGCTGGCCTTCGTCCGCGCCCGGCAAGCGCACGTTGCCCATCGCCGCGCTGGTGTAATCGTCCAGCCAGCCCGTTTCGGCCATCAGGCTGGCCAACGTCGTCACAGCCGCCCGCGCCTGGCTCAGCCCTTGCTTGCCGTGGCCTGCGGCGACCAGTTGGCCAAGCCACGCGCGAAGCTGCGGCGCGCTCAGGCTCTGGCGCAGGACTGTGACGGGCAGCGCGCTCATCCGGCGCAGGCGTGCGTCGCCGGTGGTGGGCGGCAGCCCGGCGACCGCGACCAGATACTGGTCAACCCATCGGAAATAAGCCCGCTGCGTGTGTACGCTGCTGGCGCGACCTGCGAGCAGGGCCGCGAAATTGAAGGTGAGGCTGTCTGCGCCCGTGAGGGCGGTGGCGTGTGACCGCCGTTGAAGTTCGCTCATGACAGTGCATTATACAGGAGCAGCGTTTTGCGCGTGGCGCTTGTACTCGCTCGGAAATGGACGTTTCCTTCGCAGGCCCACCGGCTGGCGTCCGGGATGTGTGCCGGTCTATGGCCAGATGATGATGTTGCGGCGTGGTGGCGGTGGTGGCAGCAGCCGGGAGAGCAGCCATGCCAGTGCAAATCCAAAGACAAAGCCGCCGATGTGAGCGAAGAAGGCGACGCCGCCGCCGGCGCTCGTCCGCACGCCCAGTGATGCCACGCCGCTGAAGAGCTGCGAAATAAACCAGAAGCCGAGCACCAACAGCGCCGGCAGTTGCATGAACTGGGCAAAGAAGCCGAAAAACACCAGACCGCGCACGCTGGCGCGTGGAAACAGGTGGGCGTAAGCTCCAAGCACGCCGGCAATCGCGCCGCTTGCGCCCACCAGCGGCACGCGCGAGGTCGGGTCGATGATAACCTGCGCCCAAATGGCGGCGAAGCCGCTGCCGAAATAGAGCAGAATGTACAGCAGCTTGCCCAGACGGTCTTCGACGTTGTCGCCGAAGATCCACAGATAAAGCATGTTACTGAGAAGATGCAGCCAGCCGCCATGAAAGAACATGCTGCGTACCATGTCGAGCAGCGAATCGAGCGAGAACGGGTCTCTGACCAGCGCGCTCGGCACTACGGCGTGGGTGATATACGTGATCAGCAGTTCGCGCTCGCTCATGCCAAGCTGGAGCACGAAAACGCCGATGTTCAGCGCGAGCAGAAGGTAGGTGATGACCGGAGTGCGGCGAGTCGGATTAACGTCGCTTAATGGCAGCATGTGGCAGCCTCACAAGCCAGATGAAGTCGCGCGTGGTCACCGCGATTCGTCGCCAACCGTAACGGGCGCATAGCGTAACCTGTTCGCGTCGTTTGCGCCACGATCAGGCGATGTCCGGGACGCGCGGCGGCGGGTTGAACATGGTTGCGATGAATGTCAGCACCATACCGCAAACAAACCCACCGATATGCGCGAAAAAGGCGACGCCGCCTCCGGAAAGCGTGTCAACGCCCAGCGATGTGACGCCGTTAAAGACCTGCACCAGGAACCAGTAACCGAGCACCAGCAGGGCGGGCAGTTTGACGGTACGCAGGAAGAAACGGAAGAAGATGACGGCCACGCGCACGTGGACGCCGGGATAGAGAATGAAGAAACTGCCCAGCACGCCAGCGATTGCGCCGCTTGCGCCGACCAGCGGCACGCAGACATGGCTGTAGATCAACGTCTGCACCAGCGCGGCGACCACGCCACTGCCGAGATACAGACCGAGGAACGCCTTGTGGCCGAAATAATCTTCGACATTGCTGCCGAACAGCCACAGATAAAGCATGTTGCCCAGTAGATGCAGCCAGCTTGCGTGCAGGAACATACTTCGCAGCAAATCGAGCGCCGATTCGAGAGACAGAGGATTCTGCGACAACTGGCATGGGACGACCGACAGCGTGAGAAACAGGCTGGTGAGCTCGCTGGCGGGCCGGGTTGTTTGCCAGATGAAGACGATGATGTTTGCCAGAAGCAGCCCGTAAGTCAGGTAGGGAATACGCCGCGTTGGATTGTTGATCGTGCTGATGGGAATCATCGTGGCCTCTAAACTGGCTAAGCGGTCAGCATTTTCAGTCCGTTGCCGGTCAGGGGAATGACGATGCTGGCGTCGTTGCCCAGAATCTCGCGCAGGCGGGCCAGTGCTGCGACCGGGGCGGCGCTGGTCGGTTCAACGATCAGGCCGCGCCGCGCCAGGCGTTGCTGCGCTGCCAGTATCGCCTCGTCGCTGACACGCAGCGCACCGCCGTTCGACCGGCGAATGGCAGCGAGTACCTCTTTTCCACGTACGGGAACTTCGACGATGATGCCGTCGGCGACGGTTGGTTCCGGCGTGACTTCGGATGGAATGTCCGCGCCGCTTTCCCATGCCCGCACGATGGGATCGCAGCTTTCCGCCTGCACGGCGAACAGGCGCGGCAGGCGGTCGATCAGCCCGGCTTGGTGGAGGCTGTGGAAGCCGCGCGCGAAGCCGAGCAGCAGGCCGCCGTGACCGACCGGAAGCGCGACCGCGTCCGGCGCGCGGTGGCCCATCTGCTCCCAGACCTCCCACGCGACGGTCATCTGGCCGAGCACGAAGTAGGGGCTCCAGGCGTGGCTGGCATAGGTCGTTGTCTTTGCCGCTTCCATGCAGGCCAGCGTCTTTGCGTGCTGCGGCCCTGCTATCTCGACCAGCTCGCCGCCAAAGCGCGCAATCAGCGCTTTTTTGGCGGGAGTGCCCGACGCCGGAACGAAGATCCGCGCGTGGATGTCTGAAGCAGTGCAGTAGGCGGCTACCGACGCGCCGGCGTTGCCCGATGAATCTTCCACGACCTCACGAACGCCATGCGCCAGCAGATGATTGATGAGTGTGACCGTCCCGCGATCCTTGTACGACCCGGTCGGGTTGAGGTATTCGAGCTTGGCATGAAAGGGCAGGCCCTCGTCTTCCGTTTGCACAAGCGGCGTCAGCCCTTCGCCAAGCGAAAAACGACGCTCTACCGGAAGCATGGCGGCGTAACGCCACAGCGAGAAATCGTCCGCGTTGATGCTGCCGGGATCGAACGATGGCAGTTCGGCGAAGTCCAGCGGGCCGCCGCAGACGGCGCAGCGCCAGTCAAGGGGCGCGGCTGCGGCGTGGCATTCGGTGCAGATCAACGTGGGCGGCATGTGGCGTTCTCTCTTGCGTAAAGTGGCGGAAATGCCTGCTATTGTAGCGTTAGTTCATCGTCGCAGTTTTATACGGAAACCGGCGGAGGATGGTCGCAAAAAGGCCCGGCATTCGACCGGGCCTCATAGCGCTTATGGATGTTGATGCGCTGTTTTGGAGTTAAAGCGTGTAGCGTCGCGCGCGTTCGTACAGCATTTCGCGCCGCTGGTCGGCAGGCGGCTGTGGCATGGCGCGAGTGAGCAACCACGCGAAAATAGCCCCGGCGATGAACCCGCCAACATGCGCGAAGAAGGCGACGCCGCCCCCGTACTGCGATTGCGGGCCGAGGGACGCGACTCCGTTTACCAGTTGCAATATAAACCACATGCCCAGAACGATGACCGCCGGCCATTCCTGCATCGCGCCGATACGGCCCAGCGGGATGATGCCGCGGACCTTCACGCCGGGGAACAGGACCAGATACGCGCCCAGCACGCCGGCAATCGCGCCACTGGCTCCGATCATGGGAATAGTCGAGTCGGGATTGATCAGAATCTGGGCGATGCCGGCGACAAAACCGCTGCCGAAATAGAGGACCAGATACAGGATTTCGCCCAGACGATCTTCGACGTTATCGCCAAACAGCCACAGATAGAGCATGTTGCCGAGGATATGATCCCAGCCGCCGTGGAAAAACATGCTGCGAAGAAAGTCGAGCACGGTTTCCAGCGAAAATGGATTGGCCGTGACATTGGCGGGAACGATGGCCAGCGTCTCAAAAGTTTGTTGGAGTTCGCGTTCCGATAACCCAAGTTGCCAGAAAAAGACGAGGACGTTGATGGCGATCAATCCATAGGTGAGGACCGGCGTTCGACGGGTGGGATTCAGATCCTGCAGTGGGAGCATGGGCGTCTGCCTTTTGGTGTGCGCTATATTCTCAGAACATTATAGCAGTTGTCTAAATTAAATCTGTAATGCTGGGTGGACGAAAAAGCCCCGGCTTTTATGCCGGGGCTGTGGGTTCAGACAGACTTTTTCAATAGACCGGCGGAACCGCAGGATAGCGTGCAGCGCCGGAATAGGGGAGACAGCCTTTAGCGCTCTTCCAGCGGAACCCAGGGCAGGTCCATGGGGCCGGTATAGAGCACGTCCGGGCGCACCAGACGGTTGTTCGCTGGCGTTTCCTTAC
>QGUR01000236.1 GCA_003242205.1 Chloroflexota bacterium
GCGCCTTGAGATACGATGACAGGTAGAGGATGCCGAGCGGCGGGTACGGCTTCATGACCTTGAGTTCGTGCGGGTCTTCGTGGAGGAAATAGCCGTGTGTCAGCAGAATGTCCACCCCTGTCTCCTTCCGCCAGATCGACCACGCCGTGGCGTAATTGGTGTCAGGCGCTGCGCGAGCGTCTCAGAAGCAGATCGACCAGCGCCCGCAACAGGCCGCGTCGCCGTTTTCGCCGGGATTGGCGATGCTCATAAATCGGCTCAGATGTTCTTTGCAGCGGTTCGACCGCTGGTGTTGCCCCGTCGGAAGCCGTAGCTCGCTGTTCCTGCGGTTCGGGTGCGATTATGTCTGGCTCGAACGTCGCCTTGTCCGGCTGCGGTTGCTTCGACAGGACTTCCGGTACGGTGACTGCTTTTACGCTGCTGCGACGCCTGAAAACCGGTTCGGCGATGTTGAAATAGGCTGCCAGATCGAACGCGATGCCGGTTTGGGCCAGTTCAGCGGTCACATCCGCGTTGGAGCCGAAGGCGAAATGCAGAATGGGCAGCCGCTGGTCGCTTAACGCCTCGATCAAAAAAGCGCGGCTGTCGTTCGTCACCGGCAGCGCCAGCCACTCGGCCGGATAGCGCCGGATGAATTCGTCGAGCAGGCTGTTTGCTTCTGCACGCTCGTTTGCGTCCGTGCCGTCAGGCTCTGCGCCTTCCGCTTCCTGTTCGTCGCCGGGTTCGAGTGCCCAGATATGTTCGCGCGACTGGTTTATCTCAAGCGCGTCGATGTCCCCGACCTGCGCTGATACGTTCAGCGTCTCCGCTTGCCGCGCTACCAGATCGGGCAGATGGTCGCGCAGTTCGGATTCCAGTTCGCGGCGTATGGCGATCCCTTCAATGACCGGGATTTCACGCCCGGCATGTTTGCGCCCGCTGTTATAGTGTCGCAGCAGATAGAGATAAGCGCCGAGTGGAAAGCAGTACAGGGCGGGCGCTTCCGGCGTTAGCGGCGTGATGTCGTTGACGTAGTTGAAAGCGCGGGCAATCGCGCTGATATCTTTGTTCGAGGTATCGACCGGGCGCACGAATGCGGTGAAATCGCGCCGCTGGTTTCGGGTGAACAAAAAGTGTTCGTAGCGCACCGGCCGGCCTCCCGCGTTCAAGGGACGAGGGAAATCATCTTCTGGTTGGCAACGCTGGTAACGGCGCGAATCTTGGGCTCCAGTTCCTGCAACCGCGCTGCCACAGCCTGCCGTTCCTGATGCAGCTCGCGGATCGTGCGGCCGCGTAAAATCTTGTTCAGCACGTTGCGATTGAGCTTGTTCAGCCGCGCCGCCAGATCCTGTTCCTGTTCTTCCAGCGTCAGGGCAATCCGGTCGAGTTCGTTGCCGATGGCGTACAGGAACGGATAGTGAATGTTCTCCGGCATCGGCGAGCGGTCGAGGCTGATCGTGGCGAGGTCGTATCCCTGTCCCGGGTCGATCACCGAAGCGTTGCCATCGCCGACGATCGACACGGGCAGGATCGCCGCTGGATACATCCAGGGCGGTATCCGGCTGGTTGGCGCGCGTAGCTCGGCGATAAACTGGGTGACGCCGCGAAAAACGGTGCGCGCTTTCTCGTACAGCGCGCGATAGTTGTCGGCCTTATATTCAGGCGGCAGGATGTCGGCTTTTGTCAGCACCAGCGTGATGGTCACGCCGCTTTCTGCGCCCGGCCCGCGAAACTTATAGTTGTTCAGTAGATTGAAGATGTAGGCCGACGATGTCAACAATTCCGCTTCGATCTGCGGGCGCGTGGCGATGATATAGGCATCGGCGACAATGATGAAGGCATTGCTCTCCTGAATGTCCGCGTGAAGCTGCGCGGCTTCCTCGCTCTCATCGCTTGGCACGTTGATCGCGCCGCCCTGATAGTCGACCCAGCGGAAGTCGGTCACAAACTCGTTCTGAAACAGCAGTCGGAACTCGTCTTCGCGGCGGCCCATCGTCGGGGCGGGCCAGCGTTTTGCCATAACAAAATCGCGCCACGGATTGAGATACTTGGTCGTCGTGTCGGCGTCTTTCGCCTCGATGCGAAAGCCGTCGATGCCAGATGCCATCATATACAGCAGGGCCAGAGTGTAGGTCGTTTTACCCTGACCCGTGCCGCCAAACAACGTCACTTTGAGCGACATGCCGAGTCCTATCCATTTCTTAAGCACAGGCTGTTAGAGAGTAA
Source organism: Chloroflexota bacterium (assembly GCA_003242205.1). Classification (GTDB taxonomy): domain Bacteria; phylum Chloroflexota; class Anaerolineae; order Aggregatilineales; family Phototrophicaceae; genus ZC4RG36. The sequence continues at coordinate 2,206 of QGUR01000236.1, forward strand.
CGATTCGGGGAAACGGGTGCAAGCCGGGTAAAAGCATCGTCACCCTCATTGTAGCGCCACATTCGGCAAGCGCGTCGGCTCGTGTGGAAGCTGCGCCAGCCGGTCGAGTTGTGCCATGGCAGCGGGCAGCGTCAGCCGGTGATAAATCATGGCTGCCATGCGTTTCAGGTGCACGGGGCGCAATGCCGCCGGGTTTAGCAGCAGGCTTTTCAATTCACGCCATGTCTTGCGGGAGCGATAGTCCTTATGCACGACCGTGTGCAACTGGCGGTAAAACTCGGTGCGGAATGGCCCTCGATACAGCATCGCCAAATCGGCGCTGTCGAGCCAGTTGGCACGCTCTCCCAATTCGTGCTTCACACGTTCATAGAACGGTGTGCCGGGCAGCGGATAGCTCACACTGATGCCGATATCATCGGGCATCAGGTCGCGTACCATTTTCAGAGTCAGTTCGATGTCTTCGCGCGTCTCGCCCGGATAACCGAACTGGAGAAAGAAGGCGACCTGAACGCCATGCGCGCGCAGTTTCCGCGTCGCCTCATAAATCTGCTCGACGCGCGTGCCTTTCTGCATCGCGTCGAGAATTTTCTGCGAGCCGCTTTCCGCGCCAACCCAGACGATTTTCGCGCCCGCACGCGCCAGCGCCGGAATCGTATTGCCGCGCAGCAGCAGGTCCACGCGGTTGAGGCTTTTGAACGGAATACGCAAGCCTTCTCGTTCAAGCAGGTCGGCAAAACGCTCGATCCAGCGATCCTGAATGCCCATGATGTCGTCCATAAACCAGATGTGGTCGGGATTGAACTCGCGTTTGATCCACAGCATTTCCTCGACCACGTTCTCCGGGCTACGCACGTGATAGCGCTGGCCCCAGATCGGTTTGGCACACCAGTTACAGTGGAACGGGCAGCCGCGGGTCGTCACCATGTTTATGGACGTGTAGCCGTGATGTTGCAGCCATAAGCGGCGATAGGCGTCGTAATCGACAAGGTCGCGGGCGGGGAAGGGCAGCGCGTTCAGGTCGTCGAGAACGGGCCGGGGGACGGTGCGCACAACTCGACCATTCGCGTCGCGAAAGGCGATGCCTCGAATGCTGTCGATGCCCTCCGGCGGGTAGCCGTTGGCTTCCGGGGCCGTTTCACGCACGCGCAGAAAGCCGACCAGTTCGGCCAGCGTTTCCTCGCCTTCGCCGATGAGCACAAAATCCGCCCCATGTGTCAGGTATTGCTCAGGATGGTCGGTCATGTCCGACCCGCAGGCGATCGTGATACAGCCCAAACGTTTCGCGGCTTCCAGCATGGCAAACGCAGCCTCGCGCATACGCAGCAGGCTCATTTTGCTGAGGTAATTGAAATTGTCTTCGAACAGCACGGCAAACCGCGGTCGCGATTGCTGGAGCGTGGCCTCCCATGCTTCCGGCCCGGAAGCCAGCATGGCGTCGAACAACGCAACCGAATAGCCGCGCTGCCGCATATAAGCAGCGGCGTAGAGCGTGCCAAGCGGAGGGTAGGGCTGCATGGCTTCCCACAGCTTGGGATCAAAACGGAGGTAATAGGATTGGCCAAACAGGATATCAACCGTCATGCGCCTGCGTTCTCCTGTAACCGGGAAGGCGAAACCAGCGCCGGGCGGGGGCAAGAGGTTCGATCTCCAGTCCCGGTTCGACGAGCGTACATTCAAGATATCGTACGGCCAATCGCCTGTGGATGAGTTTTGGCGCGCCGTCGAGCCGGGCGGGTACGGCCGGCAGGCCGGGAAATCGCGCCATAATTTCCGGATCGCCCACCTGCGGCACACCATCTTTCACCACCAGCGCCAGGTCTGAACGGCGCAGGGTTGTGGCCTCGCGCGGGCTATCATCGTTTGCGCGCACGATGATGAAATCGGCCTGTGCGCCCGACGTGAGCCGCCCGACATTGGTCAGCCGGAGCAGACGCGCCGCATCGGTCGTGACCATTCGCAACAGACGCTCGGCGCTCAGGCCGGAAACCCGGTCGGCACAGCGCAGTTCGTCCAGCAGGTCGCCGTCTGCGGTCAGCCTGGAATCGCTGCCAAGCGCGACCAAAGGAAAGGCGTCTATCTGCGTTGTGTCGAGTGTTTGGCCGAGCAGAAACAGATTGCTGGACGGACACCAGACAAGTCCTGGTAAATCGGGTTCGGGCGTGATGCTCACGCCATGCACCAGCACCGTATTCGGCCCGGCGCAGCCAAGCGCCTTCAAACGCGTGTACTCGGATCGGGCGACTGCATCGGTTCCTTCGGCCAGATGAATCATCCATGGGGCGTCGGGCGGCGTGGCCGCGTACGATGCCCGGATTTCGTCAGCCGTCGAAAAGTGCAGCGAGTGCGCCCAGCCATAACGCCTGACCACATGGACGGGAAAGCCGGAGTGGAACAGCAGTTTGTGCGGCGGGTTGTGGTGCGCCACGGTCGTTGCGCCTGCCAGCAGGTTTTTAAGGCCGCCGATAAACAGGCGATCTTTCAGCGGAAAGGCGCGTAGCGTCCTGAACGGTTCGCTGTTCAGCCGGGCGTTGACGTCGTCGCCCCACTGGTGCGCGTTATCGTAATACTCGCGGAATTTCGTTCGTGGAAAATGGTTGAGTTCCAGATGGTCGTGCGCGTTGATCAGGCCGGGCAGAACCATGTAGCCGTCGAGGTCGAGCCTGAGCGCGTCTGCGCCTGCGCCAGACTGAAATCTGGATGCCACGAACAGGTCGCGGCGCGTGAAGCCTTCGCCGGAAGGCTGGAGGACGAGCGCGTTGCGGATATGTAGCGGACGGGCCATGAGCTTCCCGGCAAACCAAGCCTGGCCCGATTATAGCGGAACCGACAGTTGTTACTACAATCAGTAAAATTTCATGACTATATCGTTGATGTAATTAGCCGCCTGATCGGTACTGCCGACCGCATGAAACATATGCCGGTAGATTTCCCGCAGTTTAAGCATGTTGACGACATCTTTCAGGCTGCGCGGGTCATCGAACAGGTGAGCAAGCGCCTCGGCGTACAGCACGTCCATGTTGTTCTCGATCGCTTTGACGCGCACGGCATGGGTATCGGCCACATTCGGGTGATGTTCGAGCCGCTCCATCGCCAGATGAATTTCTTCCGCGCCGTTGTGCAGCAGTACCGCCATCGCGCGCAGGTAGTCGTTGGGCGCGACGTTGAGGATGTCCATTTCGTTGGTGGTCGAATAGGCGTAGTCCATGATGTCGTCAATCGCCCGTGAAAGGCCGAACAGGTCCTCACGGTCGATGGGAGTGACGAACGTCCGGTTTAATTCGTCGATCAGAATGCGCCGAACTTCATCAGCCTGCTTTTCGTAGTCGCGCACCAGGGCAGCGTTCTTCTTACTCGGCTTGTCCATGTAGTCGATGAGCGCCTGCGTGCCTTCGACAACGATCGCCGATTGTTGCAGCAGCCGCGCGATAAAGCGGTTCGGCTTGCGGCTGAACAGGTCCTGAATGCGCTGTCGGGTTTTCTTGACTGCGTTCATGTAAGCACTTTCTCCGTAAGAATATAGGCAATCGCCGCTACGATGCCGGCGGACGGAATCGTCAGCAGCCAGCCCACAAAGATATTGCGGACGACGCCCCAGCGTACTTTCTGAATGCGATCCGCGCTTCCCGCGCCGACAATCGCCGAGGTGACCACCTGCGATCCGCTCACCGGGCCGCCCAGCAACGCCGCGCCAAAAATCACTGCTCCCGAAGCGACCTGCGCGCCAAAGCCATGAATGGGGCGAATCTTGTAAAACTTGCCACCCAGCGTGTGGATCAGCTTCCAGCCGCCGGCCAGCGTGCCAAGGCCGATTGTCCCGGCGCTCATCGCGATGACCCATGACGGAATATCGGTAGTGGGCAGGAAATCCAGTGTATAAAGGCCGAGCGTAACCGTTCCCATGATCTTCTGGCCGTCGTTGGCTCCGAAAGCAATCGCCATGAACAGCGACACAAGCACCTGGCCACGCCGGAACCAGTTGTTGATGTGTGGTGTCGCTGATGATGCCAGATTGTAAAACAGCCGCACGAGCCAGTAGCCGGCGATCAGGCCGAGCACCGGCGAGAGGAACAGCGCGATCAGCGTCTTTGACAGGCCCGGTATAAGGACGGCCTCAAAGCCTTCGCTGATGATGGCTGCACCGACCAGCCCGCCGATGAGCGCTTGGGAAATGCTGGACGGCACACGCAGCCAGAGCGTCAGCGTGCTCCAGATAATCGCGCCGGCCAGCCCGGCAATGACCACGTTCGCGGTACGCGCGTCGGGCGCGATCAGGTCGTTGGCAATGGTACTGGCGACCGCCACGCCGAGTACGAACGGCCCCAGAATGATGCCGGTGGCAGCCAGCAGCAGCGCCCACCGCGGGCCGAGCGCCCGCGACGAGATCATGGTGCTGACAATGGCAGCAGAACCATGTTGACCGTTGACGTAACCGTAGATGACGGCCAGCACAAGGATTGCAATCAATGACGGATGCATTCACGTACCTGGCAGGCAAGCGGAGATTAAGGCTACTTTAAGAGTATATTAAGCGGCTGCGGAGTTCAAGGGGCAGAGTAATACCTTGCGTTAGATCAGGACTGCGACAGGTCAGCGCGTTATTCCAGCCGGATGCGCGGGTTCAGCAGCGCGTAGACAAGGTCGGCGATCAGGTTCGCCAGCGCGTAGAAGAAAATGATGGTCATGACGACGGCCTGCATCAGCGGGATGTCCTTGCGGTCGACGGCAGCGACGAGCAGCCGCCCGAGGCCGGGATAGCTGAAGACATTTTCGATTACGATCAGCCCGCCGATCAGCCAGCCGAAGCTCAACGCGATCACGGTGATGGTCGGCAGCAGGGCGTTGCGAAGGACGTGTTTGAGAATGACCTGATGATAGGGCAGGCCTTTCAGGATGGCGGTTCGCACGTAGGGGCGTCGCAGTTCGTCGATCACGCCGGCCCGGGCCATGCGCGCGATGTAACCTGTGAGGACAAAAGTGGCGGTGATGGCGGGCAGGATCAACTGCGGTAGCCACTTGTCAATGGGATCATTCGCGGAAACCGTCGCGCTGGCGGGAAACCAGCCAAGACCGAGCGCGAACGTGTTGATCAACGCCAGCCCGATCACGAATTCCGGCAGGCCGGCGATGGACAGCAAAACCAGCGAGATGGCGCTGTCGATCCATGTGTTTTCCTTCAGCCCGGCGATTACGC
>QGUR01000237.1 GCA_003242205.1 Chloroflexota bacterium
CCGGTTCCAGCCCTTGAAGCGTGATCGGGCCAATGGCCCAGCGTACGAGACGCAACGTGGGATGGCCGACGGCAGCGGTCATTCGTCTGACCTGCCGGTTTTTCCCCTCGGTCAGGGTCATCCGCAGCCAGGCGGTTGGCACGGTTTTGCGGAAGCGAATGGGGACCGGGCGTTCCGGCAGGTCTGGCGTTTGCTCCAGCAGCTCCACGCGGGCGGGGCGGGTTTTGCCGTCGCGCAGCACGACGCCCCGGCGCAATTGCTCCAGCGCTTTCTCATCGGGGATACGTTCTACCTGAACCAGATAGGTACGCGGATGCTGGAAGCGTGGCTGCGTCAGCCGCGCGTTCAGGCGACCTGAGTCCGTCAGCAGCAGCAATCCCTCGCTATCGTAATCCAGCCGGCCCGCCGCGTAGACTCCCGGCACGGGAATGAAATCGGCCAGCGTTTGCCGCCCTTGATCATCCGTAAATTTTGTCAATACGTGATAGGGTTTCCAGAAGCGGAGGACGGTTTCAGTCATTTGCTTCGGCGTATTCATGGGCGGCGGTTATTGCATTGCTGAAGCGATGCCGCGCTTTCGGCCCGATATTTGTGCTGACTGACGAGGGCGAGGGCTGTGATTCTGGGCGAACTTTCCGTTGTCAGCGTCGGGTGGGAAGTTATACACTCGTTGCTCACGCATACGCTGGTAATTCCATATATAAAGGCAATCGCACATGCAATCGCCGCGACCTGCCGGCGCTCCCGAGTCTGCTACATTGCTGATTTCGTGTCCCGATCAGCCGGGGCTTGTCGCCGCAGTGACCAGTTTCATCGCCTCACACGATGGCAATATTCTGCATCTCGACCAGCATGTCGACCAGCAGGAAAATGTCTTTTTCATGCGCGTCGAATGGGATTTGACGCGTTTTAAGCTTTCGCCTGCGGACATTGCTCCGGCGTTCAAAGCGATTGCGGATAAGTATGCCATGCAGTGGCAACTGCATTTCTCTAGCGACGTGCCGCGCATGGCGATTTTTGTCTCCCGCGAAGCCCATTGCCTGTACGATCTGCTTTCCCGTTATACCGCCGGCGAATGGCGTGTCGAGATTCCGCTGATCATCAGCAATCATCCGCATCTTGAGCCGGTGGCGCAGCAGTTTGGCATTCCCTATCACGTCTTTCCAATCACGCGCGAAACGAAAGCCGCACAGGAACAGGCGCAACTGGAACTGCTGAAAGCCTGTGGTATCGACCTGATCGTGCTGGCACGCTACATGCAAATTCTGTCGCCGGAATTCGTCGCTGAATACCCGAACCGGATCATCAATATCCACCATTCGTTCCTGCCGGCATTTCCGGGCGCGAAGCCCTATCACATGGCCTTTAGCCGCGGCGTGAAAATCATCGGCGCGACTAGCCACTACGTGACCGCCGATCTCGATGCCGGGCCGATCATCGAGCAGGATACGGTTCGCATCAATCACAAGGACTCGGTCGACGATCTGATTCGCAAGGGCAAGGACGTCGAAAAACTGGTGCTGTCGCGCGCGGTGCGCTACCACTTGCAGCATCAGGTGCTGGTCTACGATAACAAGACCGTGATCTTTGCCTGATGGCGTAACCGGGCGGTCACGTGTTGTAGACGTCGTAGCGCTCAGCCAGTTCCGTCTGGCTCCAGCGGGTCGCTTCCACGCGCCGGAACTGGTCGCGCGGCGCGATGCCAAGGCGATGCAGCAGGTAGCGGCGCAATACGTTCAGGGTTTGCAGGCCATAGCGGACGCTGACCCGGAAGTTGACCGACGATGCTTCGTCAAAATAGCGCGCCGGCACGGAGACCTCGCCAAGCCTGAAGCCGCAGGCGACGCCCTGCACGATCATCTCGGTATCGAAAACGAAGTCATCGCTGTTCAGCCACCACGGCACATGCACCAGAAACTCGCGGCTGTAGGCGCGCATTCCGGTGTGCAGGTCGGTCAGCCGCTGGCCGAGGATCAGGTTCTCCATCGTCGTCAGGAAACGATTGGCGATGAATTTCCACAACGGCATACCGCCCTTGAGCGCCTGCCCGTCGGCAATGCGCGTGCCGAGTACCATGTCGTAGCGATCGTCGAGGATTGGCTGGATTAGCGCCGGGATGCGCGTCGGGTCGTACTGGTGGTCGGCGTGAACCATGATGACGATATCCGCCCCCAGCCGAAGCGCTTCGCTGTAGCACGTCTTCTGGTTAGCGCCATAACCCATGTTGCGACGGTGTACGAGCGTTCGCAGGCCGAGCCGGGCGGCCAGCGCCGGTGTATCGTCGTGGCTGGCGTCATCGACGACGATGACATGATCGACAAGGTCGAGAGGAATGTCCTGATAAGTGCGCTCAAGCGTTCGCGCGGCGTTGTAGGCTGGCATCACAACGACAATCGTGGGTTTGTTTTTCTCCATGTTCCGCGTTTCCGTTCAATCGCTCAGGGCGAACAGAACATGCGCCGCTGCGCCGCCAGACGTAAAAAAACGGGTAGACAGCGTTGATGGATCAGTCGCCTGTTAGCGCCTGCAACCCAGCCTGCGCGCGGCGGTTCGTTGGATCAAGTTCCAGCGCTTGCCGGTATGCGCTGATCGCTTCCTCCTCGCGCTCCAGACTCGCCAGCGCATCACCGAGCACCCGGTAGGACAGCGACAGTTCCGGCGCGACCGAGACAGCCTGTTCGGCGACCGGCAGCGCTTCCTGCGCCCGGTCCTGAAGCAGCAGCAAATGCGCGTAACGGCCCACAAACAACCCGTTCGTTGGCTCCAGCCGCGCCGCGGCGGCGCAATACTCGATCGCTTCATCCATCCGGTCGAGATTGGTCAGGGCGGCGCAATATTCGCTCAGCGCCAGCGCGTTCTCAGGCTGGCGCTCGGTAGCGATGGCGAGTGCCTCCGCCGCCAGCGAGTTGTTTCCGGTTTGCAGCGCCGAAATGCCCAGATTGAGATAGGCTTCGTCGTAGCTCTGATCCAGTTCAATCGTCCGGCGATACGCCTCAAGGGCGCTGGCGTAGTTGCCGGTGCGGAAGTAGGCCAGTCCGAGGTAATTCTGCGTGATTGGATCGGTCGGGTCTACTTGGGCGGCTCGCTCATAATACGGGATGGCGTCGGCGTAGTTGCCGGTGCGAATGGCGATATGCCCCATGAAGCGGTTGCCCTTGAAATGGTTCGGGTTGCGGCGTAGCAACTGCTCGAACGATTCCTTCGCCTGTTCAAAGGCCAGCTCGTTGTAGTAATAAACGCCCAAATTCAGCCATCCGGTTTGGCTGTCCGGATAATCCTGCAGGTGGTCGATCCACAACGTGCCTTCGGTAGTCCATACCTGATTGCGCTGAATGGTGAGCATGGACAGCCCGCCGATGGCGACCGCCACTGCCGCCGTGACGCCGTACCGCCAGGTCGGCGTTGTGCGCGCGTACCACAGACGTTCGACCGCCAGCCCGACCAGCGCGAAAATCGCCACGCCGGGAAAGTAGATATAGCGGTCGGCTCGTTCGATCGCGATGGGCACGATATTGGACACCGGTAACATCAGCAGCCAGATCCAGAGCACGGCAAACAGCGAGAAGGGGCGACCCAGCGGCTGTTTCCAGGCGAAGACGACAGACCCGATCACCAGCAGCGCGCCGAGAACAACGCTCAGTTGGTGCTGGTTCAGCATTGAAACGTCGTACAGATAAAAGTTGTTGAGGTTGAAGGGGGCAACCAGCGAAACCACGTAGTCCCAGTAGACCATCAGCATGATGCCGGCGGTCACCACCGGGCTGTTGCCGCGATATTCCTTAATGCCGCCGGCTTCCGCATGGGCGACGATGATCAGGACAGCCGCGGCGGCGGCAATTGCCAGCGGCACGACGTTGCGCCGGATAACGTCGCGCAGCGGCAGCCCGGCCCATAGATAATCGTAGGCCATGAACAGCAGCGGTATGCCGACGACTGTCGGCTTGGAGAGTGCAGCCAGTAGATACAGAAACCATGTGAGCGCCAGCCAGCGGCGTCCGCCATCGGGTTCGGCGCTGCGGATATGCGACAGGAAGGCCAGCAGCGTGAACAGCATCGACAGCAGATTCTTGCGCTCGGAAATCCAGGCGACCGATTCCACTTGCAGCGGGTGGATAACGAACAGGACAGCCGCCAGAGCGGCGACGGCCCGGTTTTTCAGCAGGCGCGCGAGGAACAGATAGACGAGCGCCGAATTGAGCGCGTGCAGCACGACATTGACGACATGATAGCCAGACGGCTCCAGCCCCCAGATGTTATACTCAATCCAGTAGGTCAGCAGCGTGACGGGGATGTAGGCGGCGAAGTAAAACTGGCTGAAAATCTGGACAATCGCGCCGGGGCTGGGATCGCGCAGGAGCATGTTTTCGCGTAGATAGCGGTTGTCGTCCCAGCTATACATCATGCCGTGTTGAAACGTATTGGCATAGACCAGAAGCGCGAGAAGGAAGAGGCCGGCTGGAAGCAGCCACTGCCAGCGCAGGCCGGCTTCCGACCATTGCGTTGACTTGGTAATGCTGGCCACGGTGGTTGTTTCGCCTTTTCTCGTTCTATCGTTCAGGACGTGCTGACGATCATACCATAAACCGCCTGCCTGTCGTTTTCTGCCAGAGCGCGCGGCAGGTGTTCGGAGAAGCGGAGGTTACGTACGTGATGCTTCAAACATCCCCTGTGCTCGATGCACAGGCTGTCGCGCCGCCGGGGCATTCGCTCGAACCGGAAGTCATTCGGGCGACGCTGATGCAGGGGCTGGGCCAGCGTTTTGCCGGGGCGCGCCTGCTGGTGCTGATCCCCGATCATACGCGGACGCTGCCATTGCCGCTGCTGTTTCCCCTGATGGTCGAGGCTCTGGAGGGGGCGCGACAGGTGGATTTCATGGTGGCGCTTGGGACGCATCCACCGCTGAGCGATGAGGCCATTAACCGGCTGCTGGGCCTCACGCCGGAAGATAGGGCGGGACGCTACCGGCACATCCGCTTTTTTAACCACGCCTGGCAGGACCCGGACGCGCTGGCCACAGTCGGCGTGCTGACGCGTGAGCAGGTACAAACGCTGGCGGGCGACGCCTGGCATCCTTCCCTCGGCGGCGATGTGCCCGTGCGGATTAACCGCCGCGCGCTGGAGGTCGATCACATCATCATTCTGGGGCCGACGTTTCCCCATGAGGTGGTTGGGTTTTCAGGCGGGGCCAAATATCTGTTTCCAGGGATCAGCGGGCCTGAGATGATCAACGTCACGCACTGGCTGGGTGCGTTGATCACGATCATGGACACGATTGGCCTCAAATCGACGCCGGTGCGCGACATCATTCACGCCGCCGCGACCCATGTCCCGACGCCGATCACACTGGCCAGTCTGGTTGTCGAAGGCGAGGGAGTGAGTGGTATGTTCATCGGCGGTTATCTCGACGCCTTCGACGCGGCTGCGACGCTGTCCTCCGAGCGGCATATCATCTGGCTCGACCGCCCATTCGAGCGGGCGCTTTCGTGGGCCGCGCCGATGTACGACGAACTGTGGACGGGCGCGAAGGCTATGTATAAGCTCGAACCGGCGATTGCCGATGGCGGTGAAATCATCGTTTATGCCCCGCACCTCGATACCGTCAGCCACGTTCATGGCCATTATCTCTACGAGATTGGCTACCACGTGCGCGATTATTTCCTGAGGCAGTGGGAACGGTTCAGCCACGTGCCGCTGGGCGTGCTCGCGCACAGCACGCATCTGAAAGGCGCGGGGACTTATGAAAGATCCGTCGAGCGACCGAGAATTCAGGTGACACTGTCCTCGAAATTGAGCGCCGAAGACTGCGAGCGTCTCAATCTCGGCTATCTGGATCCTGCAAGCGTCGATCCATCCGCGTGGGCGGGCCGGGAAGACGAAGGCATCCTCTTCGTCCCGAAAGCGGGCGAAATGCTGTATCGCGTTCGCCCGGCGGCAACGGCGAATGATGCGCTGCTGACGCCGGACGAGACATAAAGCGGGACACAACCGCTGTCCGCCAGGCATTCCCCGATTATGGAAAAGGATGTATGGCCAATTCCCGCTGCTTGTTTATGCGGGGAACGATTAGCTTCTATTTGTCTGGATGACAGCTTCGGCAGTCGCCGAGCACAGCACTTCGATGCGATACTGCGCCTGGCGCTCGCAGTCGAGCGGCGGGATATAGCGGTTGGAGTAGGTCCATTCGACCAGCGTGTTCAGCGACAGCGTGCGCCAGACGCGCACGGTTCGGTCGCGCGAGCCGGAAATGGCCTGCAGACCGCCTCGAATGAAGGCGACGCTGGTCACGACGTCCTCATGCCCTTCAAAGCGGTAGATTAACGCGCCACTCTCGATGTCCCACAGGATGAGCGAGCGATCCCGCGAACCGGAAAGCGCTGTCGCGCCGTCTGGCGTCAACGCGACAGTGGTCACGGAACTGCGGTGGCCGACGAAACGGTTGATTTCCTCGCCGGTTGTCAGTTCCCACTGGCGTACCAGACCGTCGTTGGAACCGGCAATGAACCGGTGCCCGTTCGGGCTGGCGGCGATAGACGTGATCGGCGAGTGCGTGCTTGTGAAGCGACGAATTTCCTCTCCGGTTTCAACATCCCAGAAGATGATAATGCCGTCGTTGGAACCGGAAAGCACGCCGCGGCCATCGGCGGTAAAGACGGCCGTCAACACACGATCTTGGTGTCCAATCAGGCGGCGCAGTTGCCGGCCCGTTTCGATGTCCCAGAGGATGATGGTTCCATCCCACGAGCCCGTGAGCATCGTCTGGCCATCGACGGCGAAATCAATCGACGTCACGATATCGTCGTGGCCCCGGAGTTCCATCAGCGGTGTGGCGGTTTCCGTGTCCCAGATGATGACTCTGCCATCGGTCCCGCTGGATGCAATGCGTTCGCCTCTGCGACTGAAGCGCACCGCCAGACGCCCCCCGGGGTGCCCGCAAAAACGCCGGGTTTCTTGGCCCCCCGCCAGATCCCACAGCACGAAGCTGTCGTTCTGCCCCGCCACGACCGCCGTGCGCCCCTCAGGGCTGACCGCCACCGACGTCACTTCGTTGACGTAGAAGCGCATGCGGCGCGTTTCCGAGCCGCTGTTCAGTTCCCATATACGCAGGGTCATGTCTTCCGAGCCAGTCACAGCGGTGTCGCCATCCCGGCTGATGACGACGCTGGTGATAGGCCCCTGATGCCCCAGAAAGCGATGCATGACCTGCGCGCGTTCCACGTCCCACATGATCATGCTGGAATCGAGCGATGTGGTCAGAAGATAGTTGCCGGTCGGATCGAAGGTCAGGTCGGTTACGCTGTCGGTGTGAGCCGAGTAGCGGCGCACTTCCTGTCCGGTGTCCTTTAACAAAACTAAGGCGGCGCAGATCTAATCTGTGACAAAATCGG
>QGUR01000509.1 GCA_003242205.1 Chloroflexota bacterium
GTTATTGCCGGCGAACAGCACGCTTGGCGCGTTCTGGTCGCGCAGCAACTGCACCGCCAGCGCAGCGACGCGCGCCAGCCGCAGCACCGGCTCGTCCGCGCCGCCGTCCAGCCCGCCGGTGATGAAGATCAGATCGGGGCGGCTGGTGACAATCGCATTCAACAACGCTTCTTCATCACGCCGGTCGGCCAGACTGATCGATTCCACGACCTGAACGTAAGTTCCGGCGATGGCGCGCAGCCCGCTGGCGACGCTGATGTCGGGGGCCAGCCCGATCAGCACCGTCCGCAACGGTCGCCCGATACTGGCCGTTGCAAGGAAAGCATCGACGCCGGAGCGATCCGGCTGTTCGGGCATTAGCAGCTTACCGTCCGCGTTCTGAAGTCTGCGGCCTGTAATTTGCTCAAGCTGGGCGACTACCCGTTTCAGCCCTACGGCGATATTGCCGGACGGAAAGCCGGCAGTCGTGCGCGTTTCCCCCTGCGCGACAACACGGTACGCGCCTTCCACAAGGTCGATCAACACGCCGCGCGTGTGAACATTGCCAAAATCGACGGCAAGGATCGAATCGGAGCGTCTGGCAGACATCTATCAACCCCCGCCAATCTGGTTGAGCAGGAAGGCAATCCGCTCGGTGAAGATCGTCAGGCTGGTCAGAATGGCCGCCGCATACAATGCGCCCAGCGTCACGGCGATGAAACCATGCCCGACCGCGCCAAAGACACGGGCTGGCAGGCCGCGGCGCACGCCGCCGGGAGCGGGACGGGCCAGATACTGGAAATAGATGAGCGTGCAGACGACGCCAAGCACGACCAGAAAACCGTTCAGCGGGTCAGCGGACACCGCGCCGCTGGTCGCGCTCGCCAGCGGCAGCAAAGTGCCGGAGATTGCGCCTGCCACCGCCACCGCCGCGCCAACGCCGGCGATGAACGCCAGCGCGAGATTGCCAATTCTGCCCAGTCGCGGCGATCCTTTGAGCAACAGCAGCAGACCGAGGGCAAGCGGAATCGCCCCAAGAACACGCGCGCCGAGCGGCACATCCGTACCGATGACGGTCGCGTTCAGCCATGGAATGACCACGCTCTCCACTGTGACGACCGTGACAAAACCGGCGACCAGCCCGGAAAAGATATACACGGCGATCCGGTAAAGCGCGTTATCGCCGAGCAGATAGCTAAAGACCATCAGCGACAGAATCAGGCCGGCCCACAGACCGATCTGCTCTGCGTTCATCGATTGCTCCTTCGGGCCAGCGCCCGGGCAATATTAACCGCCGCGCCGATACCGATGATCATCGCCGAGCCGATAATGCCGAGCGTCATGGCATACCAGCGTTCCTCGCTATAGGCCGGCGTCTCGCCGGGTTCGGCGGTCACTTCCGCCGTCGCCTCGGCCTCGGCGGTTGCGGCAGTCGCCTCCTGAGCCAGCGGCTTCAGCAAGGGGCGAAGTTTGGCAACGGCGGTGTCTTCGCCGATCACCGGCACGTCATCCGGCCCGCCGTCGCCTTCGAAGAAGATCAGGTTCGCCGCGATCCAGCCCTGCGTACCATCCTCAAGTTCAACAAAATACCAGGTGCGCGCTTCGTTCCGTCCGATAACAATGACATCGCTGCCCGTCAGCGCACCCGCGACCACCCGGAAGCCCGTGCCGGGGCCGCTGCGAACGTTGACCGAGCGCTCGCGCGAACGAACCGTGCCGATCACGTCGGTCGGCTGGGCCGGGCGCGGCGTGCGCGTCGCCGTCGGCGAGGGTGTCACCGTGGCGGTAGCCGTCGGCGTGGCGCTGGGCGTCGCCGTTGCGGTCGGCGTCGGCGAAGGTGTCACCGTAGCGGTACTGGTGGCCGTCGGCGTCGCAGTCGGGGAAGCGCTGGCCGGCAGCGATGTTTCAGCCGGCGCAGCCTCTGCCGGAGCTTCGGTTTCCGTCGCGCCGGGCGCGCTTTCTCCGGTCACCGGCTGTGCCCCGGCCAACGCCTCGCGGATACGCGCGTACTGCTCGGCGAACCGC
>QGUR01000510.1 GCA_003242205.1 Chloroflexota bacterium
AGATCGAGCGCGGCCAGACGCTGGAACGCCTCGCCCGACATCAGCGGGTGTGTAAAGGCGAGATAGACATCCTTCGCGCCGTTACGGCGGATGACTTCAACCGCGTTGACGACGCTGCCGCCGGTCAGCACTTCGTCGTCCACCAGCAGGACGTTTTTGTCTTTAACCTCGCCGATGATCGACAGCGCTTCGGGGCGCTCGGCGTTATCCGTCCGGCGCTTTTCGATAATTGCCAGTTGCGTGCCCAGCTTTTCGGCCCAGTTGCGGCCTTTCTTGGCAAAGCCCAGATCGGCTGCCACGACAACCAGATCTTCGATCTGCTTCTCGGCGACATAGTCGCTCAGCAGAATGAAGGCCGAAAGCGCGTCGCCGGGGATATTGAAGAAGCCCTGAATCTGCCCGGCGTGCAGGTCGATCGTGATGTAGCGATCCGCGCCGGCGACCTCGATCATGTTGGCGACGAGCCGGGCGGCGATGCCGACGCGTGGCTGATCCTTTTTGTCCGAGCGTGCGTAAGACAGATAGGGAATGACCACGTTGATACGCCCCGCCGAGTCGCGCTTGAGCGTATCAATCATGATCAGCATTTCCATAAAGTTGTCGTGAACCGGCGATGCCATGGTCTGCACCAGGTACACGTCCTGGCCACGCACGCTTTCCTTAAGCTGGATAAAGATATTCTCGTTGGAAAAGACCGTGCGCGTATATTCACCCGGCTTGATGTCCATGCCATAGGTATCGCGCAGATAGTTGACGATCTCGCAGCCCAGATCTTGCGAGGCGGAGCCGGAGAAGAGCATGATCCGGCCATGCTGACCAAACGCGTCGATTGGCGTGGGCTCTTGAGGGGGAACGTACTTGGTTCCCGGTACTTTTTCCCATGGCCTCGTCATTTGATTTTCGTCTTTCTCACCCTGGTTCAGCGCAAACTTTCGAGGGTACTCTAACCTGCTTCATCGAGCAGCTTGTTAACCGCGTGGTGTGGCGTTATCTGCCGCGCCTGAATGCGCTCTATCATAGCAGACAGTGCCTGCTCCGGCACAGATTCTAACAGCCGGGCGATGAGCGCTTCGCGCAGGCGGTGGTGCAGTTCAGCCTCCAACCGCCGCCGTTCGATGCGCGCCAGCAGGTTGTCGCGCTCCAGATAGCGGCGATGTTCGTCGATAGCCTCGATCACGTCGTCGATGCCGTCGCCGGTGGTCGCTACGGTGCGAATGACCGGCGGCATCCATAGCTCGTGGCTCGCCTGACCGGCTTCAGGTTCCGGCTGGCGCTGTAATAGCTGGCCGTGATGCCGGGGCATGTCGTGGCGCGCAGCCGGATGGCCGAGTTCGAGCATCGCTTTCAGCGCGCGTACCGTGTTTTCCGCGCCCGGCTTGTCCGCCTTGTTGACGACCAGAATATCGGCGATTTCGAGAATACCGGCTTTGATCGCCTGCACGTCGTCGCCCAGACCGGGCGCTTCAACGACCAGCGTTGTCTGCGCGGTCTGGGCGATATCGACTTCGCTCTGGCCTGCGCCCACGGTTTCGACAATCACGATTTGAAAACCGGCGGCGTCGAGCACACGCACGGCGTCGGCTGTCGCTCTGGCGAGGCCGCCCAGTTGGCCACGCGTCGCCATGCTGCGGATGAAGACGCCGCTGTCGCCTGCCAGCTCGCTCATGCGAATGCGGTCGCCGAGAATGGCGCCGCCGGTAAACGGGCTGGTCGGGTCGATTGCCAGAATGCCGACGGTTTGCCCCCGTCGACGATAGCCGCGCGCCAGCGCACCGACCAGAGTGCTTTTGCCCGTACCGGGTGCTCCCGTTACGCCGATGACCTGTGCCGCGCCGGTATGTGGAAACAAAGCCGCGAGGGCTTCCTGCACACCCTCGCGCTCGTTTTCAACAGCCGTCAGCATCCGAGCCAGCGCCCGGCGATTGCCCGATAGGAGCGCCTCGACCAGTTCATTCTTCTGACGTGCCCCTACCTGGGTGGCCAAAACCGCGCAGGGTTCG
>QGUR01000511.1 GCA_003242205.1 Chloroflexota bacterium
GTGTGTTATCGGGGGCGGCAAGAGGTCCGCACCCGGGGGGGGGTGGTCGCGCAGCTGGTGACCCGGCCCCGCAAAGCCCACGCCGATAAACGCCGCAACCTGTATAACTACCGGACCAATCTCATCAGCCTGACCGCACAGCGCGGCCTGAAAGGCGTCAAGGGCGCGAAGTCACCGGCGACGGGCGGGCGCTAATCGCCGGTTTGTTTGACAAAGCGATAGCCGACGCCGTACTCGTTCTGAATATAGGTCGGCGCTTTCGGGTCTGGCTCGATCTTGCGCCGCAAGTGCGAGACATAGATGCGCGGGTAGTGATGCTCGCGCGTGTATTCGAAGCCCCAGACGCGCTCCAGCAACTGCTGGAACGTCAACACCTCGCCGGGATGCTGAATGAAAAGGCCGAGCAATTTGAACTCGGTCGGCGTCAGCCGCAACTCCTCGCCCCGGATGAAAACCCGGCGCGCGTTGAGGTCTACCGACAGATAATCGTCGTGATAGCTGGTTGGTAGCGGCCTGTCATCCTCCACCGGCTTGTTACGCCGTAGCAGCGCCCGCACCCGCGCCTGAAACTCGACCTGACGAATCGGCTTGATGATGTACTCGTCCGCGCCCATGTCCAGCCCGCGAGCGATGTCTTGCTCGCTTACCGCGTGCGCCGTCATCATCAGCACCGGCACATCCGACGTTTCACGAATGCGCTGGCAAACCTGCCGTCCATCCATCAACGGCATGGCAACGTCGAGAATGACCAAATCCGGTTTTGCGTTCTGGAACAAGCGCAAACCCTCAATGCCATTAGCGGCGGCAATGACCTCGTATCCATTGCGTTTAAGCTCCAGTTGCAAATAACGCGAAACCTCTTTGTCATCTTCGATAATCAGAATACGTGCTGCCATGTCCGAACTCAGGACCTTTCATAACATCCAACCGGCAGGATTGTACCACGACCGCCCGGTGGTTCACGCCTTGTGAATTGGAACCGCCGCTCGCCTGTGTTATTCTAAGGCGGTTTGTCGTAGTCTGAACCAGTGGAAGCACACGTGCCGTACCAATCGAGCGGCGGTCGTCGTAACAACGTGCAGATGGGCGTCGGACATTCGATCTGGGCGGGCACACCTCCCCCGGCGATCTCCGAACGCGTTCTGGATGGTATTCCCGGTTGCCTGGCTTGGGTGGCGTTGCTGTTCAGCATCGCCTGCGCGGTAGCGTTTCCGCGCGCCATGCTGCTGATCGCCGTCATCGTCGCGTTCTACTCAGCCGTCCGATTCCTGCTGGCGGGGATAGCCAACATCATGGGCCTTCGCAAAATCCGCCAGTGGGAAAAGATCGACTGGTGCACGCTGTACGAACAATCCGCCCCGCCCGATGCGCTCCCATGGGACGCCGTGCGGCATGTTGTCATCATCCCCAATTATAAAGAGCCGCTGAAAATCCTGGATCGCACGCTCGAACTGCTCAGCCGCCAGTACCGCGCCCGCGAGCGCATCACCATTGTGCTGGCGATGGAAGCCGCGGAAGATGGCTGCGTCGATAAGGCCAAGCTGCTGCGCGACCGCTATGGCAAGTGTTTCGAGCATTTCTATTTCACGGTTCACCCACGCGGGCTACCGGGAGAGATGCAGTGCAAATCGGCCAATCAGGCCTGGGCGGCCCGCTGGATCAAGCGCAAGTTAGTCGACGAACTGGGCTACCCCATGGACACCATTCTGGTGACGACCATGGACGCCGATACCATCTGGCACCCGCGCCATTTCTACGCGCTGACCTACCTGTTCGCCGTACACCCGGAACGGCATTTGCGCTTCTGGCAAGGCCCGATTCGCTATCACGCCAACATCTGGGACATCAACCCGCTGATGCGGATCGTCAATGCCTATGCTACCGCGCTGGAGTTGGCCTATCTCGCAGCCCCGTGGTGGACGCCCATGCCGATGTCATCCTACTCGCTCAGTCTCAGACTGCTCGACTCCAGCGGCTACTGGGACAGAGCGTTATTCGC
>QGUR01000512.1 GCA_003242205.1 Chloroflexota bacterium
AAGGTAAACGGTTTTTCTTTCCCCGGGCATAAATCGTGCCGTAGGTGTTTTCCGGCCCGACCGTGCCCGCGATGATCTCCTGATAGTGCATGACCGGAATGTCGTCGATAAAGACGTCTTTGGGCAGGTTGGAGCAGTGGAAGACGACGCCTTTATCCGGGTCGTCGCCGTAATTGTTGTTCCAGTCCACCAGAGCGCTGGGCCGCCCCGAAGCGCACTGTAGAGCCAGCATGGCCAGCGCGCCTGTGATGTCCGTTTCGCAGGCCGAGGGGTTGAGGGTGTTGCTGGCCATGCTCATGATGGTGCACGGCACGACGCCGAAGTATTCTTCCATTGAGGTCCAGCACTGGATGGCGGTTGCGTCGAGCAGGTTGGTGGCAATCCAGTCGTCCAGCACCACGCCCAGTTTGGACATGCGAAGCAGCGATTCTTCCGGCACGTTAGCGGTGTTGGCATAGCGCTCGATGTATCCGCGCTTCTGGGCCACCGCCGGGTCGTCATCGGCCAGCCGGTTGATACGGCCAAAAACTTCGGACAGGTCGAGCGTTTCGACGCTGATGCCATTGCGTTCCAGCAGCTTTTCGCTGAACCGCACGGTATTGAAGTCCGCCGGACGCGCGCCGATCACGCCGAGACGCGCGCCTCGCAGCCCGCGCACGATCCGGCACACCGCCGCGAAACGCCGTAGGTCGGCGCGGAAGGAGTCGCTCTCCGGATGCACGGTATGCAGGCTTGTGAGCGAGAAGGGGATGCCGTACTGGCGCAGATTGTTACAGACGCTCATCTTGCCGCAGAAGCTGTCGCGGCGGTCGGTAATCGTCATGTTGGCCGGGTCGTCCGGGAACGCGTGAATGAGCACCGGAACGTTGAGGCCCGACATCCGCAGCGCGTTGGCAATCGCTTTCTCCTGACCGAAGTTTGGCAGCGTTACCAGCACGCCATCGATCCGGTCGAGGTTCTGGCGGAACAGACTGGCACAGAGGCGCGCTTCCTCCAGCGTTTCAATCGCGCCGTAGCCGGTCTCTTGCTCGCCGACGATGACTGCTTCGATGCCTTCTTCCTGCAACACGCGCAGGATGACCTCGCGGCCCGAAAGCGCGAGATGGTCGGGGAAGAAGTTGCGGTTGCCGACGATGACGCCCAGCGTAACGGGACGTAAAGCGCGGGGCGTGCCGTCGATCTGGAGGGGTTGGCTGCTGCTAAGAACGCTCATCTCAAATCCTCTTCCAAAAGCTCAGGAGCGTGACGCTCCGACAATTCAAATGGCAAACAGTGAAAAAACAGCTTGTGATGGGGCGGCATACGCCGCCCCATCATTGTTGCTTACTGGCCGTAGACATGCGTATAGCGATGGTGCAGCTTTGCGATGTCGTCCTCGGCAATCGGCAGCGGCTCGCCCATTTGCAGCGCCAACCAGACTGTTGCCGCGACATCCTCGGTCATGACAGCGGCCTTAACGGCGGCTTCCGCTGTGGGGCCGATAGTGAACACGCCATGGTTTTGCAGCAGAACTGCCGGGCTTTTCGAGCCGGCAAGCCCGTTGACAATCTGCTGGCCGATTTCCTCGCCGCCGATGAGCGCAAACCCGGCGCATGGTATCGGCCCGCCGAACTCGTCGGCCATTGCCGTGAGCACGCAGGGGATTGGCCGGCCAAGCGCCGCGAACGCGGTGGCATACCGCGAATGGGTATGTACGATGCCGTTGACGTCGGGCCGGTGGCGATAGACGTAGCAGTGCGATGCCGTGTCTGATGATGGTTTGTACCGGCCTTCGACCACTTTTCCGTCGACATCGACGACGACCATGCTTTCCGGCGTCAACTCGCGGAATTTCAGGCCGCTCGGTTTGATGACGACCAGCCCGGTTTCTGGATCGCGCGCGCTGATGTTGCCGCTGGTCCAGGTGACCAGATTGTTGGCCGGCAACTCCATGTGCAGCGCGCAGACTTCTTCGCGTAGCCGTTCCAGCATATGGCTTGCACCCCAAGGCCCTT
>QGUR01000238.1 GCA_003242205.1 Chloroflexota bacterium
GGGCATAGGCGAGCGCGCGGGCAAGCTGCGTGAGCAGCGGGGCGTCTTCCGGCAGACCGGGCGGGGGCGTTTTCCCGGCGCGGCGGTTTGCCAGCCGCTGGCCGAGCGATCCGCCCGCCAGCAGGCGCATGACGACATAAGTGATGCCGTTCTCGCTGCCGTAGTCATAGACCGGCACGATATGCGGGTGTTCCAGACTGGCGGCGACTTTGGCCTCGCGCGTGAAGCGCTCGATATAGCCGGGCTGCTGCGCCAGCTCCGGCATGACGACCTTGACCGCGACTTCACGAAAAAGACTGTTTTGAACGCCCCGGTAGACAGCGCCCATGCCGCCGCGGCCGAGCAGCTCGTGCAGCTCATATGCGCCCAGAACGCGTCCGGAAAGATGATCAACACTCATACGTTAAGTACCAGAAATAAGGCAGCGCCCATCACGGGCGCGCCACGCGAACTATGAGGCCCTGCGGACAGCGTCCGGTCTGCCGCGCGACTTTTGGCCGGAACGCGCTCTGTCTCCATCAAGTATATATCGCCCCGTCGAATCGGGATGTGGAGATTCGGTCAGCGAGCCGGTGTCCGTGAGGGGCGCGTGGCTGCGCCGCACATCCGGCATACACAGCCGCGCCAATTGCATCTATCATTCGACAACAACAGTGGATCAGGATAAGCGGCGATGATTCGCACCATTTCCCGTTCCGCGGCTTACATGGCGGCGGCCCTTGCGCTGGCTGTATGCGCGCAGGTCGGCCAGCCTCGCGCCGTGCTGGCGCAGGCGTCCGAGGCGTACGCGCTGGTGGAAGCAGTCAATGCTTATCGCGAATCGCTCGGTCTGGCGCGGCTGCCTGTAAGCGATGCGCTGATGGCGGCTGCTCAACGCCATGCGGAGTGGATGGCCGCCAACTACAGTTATTCGCACGCGGGAGCCGGGGGAAGTATGCCGCAGGACCGCGCCACCGCTGCGGGCTATGGCGGGACGGTGATGGAGAACATCGCCGGTGGCACGAACGCGACGATTGCGTGGGTCGTCAACTTCTGGGATCAGACCTATATCCATCAGGTAGCGATGCGTAACCCTGCCGCGACCCATCTGGGCGCGGGTTTTGCCGTGAACGACCAGCAGCGCCTGTTCGTACTGCTCGTCGGCGCGGCGGGCGCGCCGCCTCCGTCTGCCCCTCAGCCGGCCGCGAACGAGCCACCCGCCGCGCCACAGCCGGCGGGATCGTCAGATTCCGGGCAAAGCCAGCCGTCCGTTCAGGCGGCGCGCGTCGCTGCCCTCGATTCGATCCGGCTGGCCGAGCCGGCCGAGGACGGTTCCATCGTCCATAGCGTCGAGGCCGGGCAGACGGTCTGGGCCATTGCCATGCGCTATGGCGTCGATCCGAATGAAATTCTGGCTCTCAACCGACTGACGGAACATTCCATCCTGCAACCGGGAGACCGTCTGATTATCCGTCTGGGCGAGGGGCAGGCTCCGCCTGAACCGACCGCGCCGACCACATATATCGTTCAGGCCAACGATTCGCTGTGGTCCATCGCCGCTCGGACCGGCACGACCGTTGAGGACCTGCTGGCGTGGAATGAACTGACCGAGCAGGATATCATCCAGCCGGGCGACGAGTTGATTATCGTGCCGCCGACGCCGGTTCCCACCGAGCAACCGACCGCGACGCCGTCCAGCACGCCCTCGGCGACGCCTACGCCGGCTCCAACGGCCACCCCAACCGGGGAAGCGCCTGCCGTCCTGCCGCCGGTCACGGAGGTCGCTCAGGTCGCTACGGACGCCCCCGCAATGAGGGAAGAGACTGCCGCGCCGGGACAGCAGAATCTGCGCCTGTATGCTGTTGTTGCTTTCGGCGGCATGGCCGTGGTGATGGCCGCGATGCTCGGCGTGGCTGGATGGCTGGCGTTGGCGAAGCGGCGTAATGCCGGGATGTAGCGCCAGCCCGAACGGGCAACATACAGCCCGGTTTCATGCTTGCTCGAACGAAAGGCCGGTGAGGAAGGTTTCAGCGAGGAACCGGGGCGGTCAGAATTTCCAGTTCGGTCAGATAAATGAGCGCCTCTTCAGCCGAGTTGCCGCACATCTCTTCGCTTGGCCGCAGCCGGTTGCACACTTCCGGTCGCTCCGGCTTGCCGAACAGTTTGCAGAGGTTGTCGTCCGTAAGCTGAACGCAGCGCACGCCCGCCGGTTTGCCTTCCGGCATACCGGGAATGGGAGAGGAAATCGACAGGGCGATGCAGCACGCGCCGCACCCGGGTCGGCAATCCATAAGCACCTCGAACCTGGTGATCGGGAACGTGCATTGTACATGCCGGGTTTCGTCAAAACCAGAGCGCCGGTCATACGCGCGGCCTATTCGTTTTTGCCCGTTCGCGGGGTATAGTTCGCAGGGTTTTGATCGCGGGCAGGAGTTTCATGTCGCTGCACTTTCCGGAAACCTTTGGCGACCCAATCCCGTTTTTTCGAGATGGGGTCTGGCACATTTTTTACCTCTCTCCGCGCCAGCACGATCATGAATGGCGACACATCTCGACGCGCGATTTCCTGCACTGGGAAACGCATCCGGTAGCGATTGCGCCCGGAACCGGCACGCACGACCCTGACCGGGATGGCTGCTGGACCGGCTCGATTTTCGAAGACGGCGGTCTGTTTCATATGTTCTACACCGGCTATCGCGAGGACCGGCCCGATATGCAGGTGATCTGCCACGCCACCAGCACCGACCTGATACACTGGGCCAAGGATCCGGCCAACCCGATTTTGCGGGCCGACGGAGTGAGGTACGACCTGTCGGACTGGCGCGACCCCTACGTCATGCGGGTGGGCGACCAGTACTGGATGCTGGTGACGGCGCGGCTGCGCGAAGGGCTGGAACTGCGCCGGGGCTGCGCGGCCCTCGCGACTTCGCCGGACCTCAAACACTGGGAATTACAGCCGCCCTATTGGGCCAACGGCCTGAGCTACTCGCCGGAATGCCTCGATCTTTTCGAATGGCAGGGCCGTTACGTCATGATCTATTCGGCGCACGTCGAGGACAACAGCACGCACTTTCGTGTCGCCGAGTCGCTGGCCGGCCCGTGGCGCGCGCCCGCCATTGATACGTTCGATGGCGCGCATTTTTACGCCGCCAAGACCGCGGGGGACGCCGAGCGGCGCTTGCTGTTCGGGTGGGTTCCGCGCCGCGAAAACGAGAGCGATACCGGCGACTGGTACTGGGGCGGCAGTTTTGCTCTACCGCGCGAGCTGGTCGCGTTGCCCGATGGCGGTATTGGCGTGCGCTGCCCCGCCGAAATCACGTCGGTCGAGCGCGAGGCGCTGCCGGCTGTGGCCCAGGCGCGGTATGGCGATTGGGATTTTGAGGACGGTTGGATCGAAGCCAAAGCCTGCAATGCGTTTGCCTTCGCCACCATCGACGGCCTGCCGGATGCCTATCTGGTGCGCGCGCAGTTGTCTCTGGCCCGCGGCGCGCGCGAGGCCGGATTTGTATTGCACACGACGCCGGACCTGCGGAAGGGGTATCAGGTTCGCATCCAGCCGGGGCAGATTTCGCACGAGCGGCTGCCGCGCAAATTCTGGACGTCGCCCGCGCCCGTTCGCCCGCATAAGCTCGATCTGACGCAGCCGGTCGAAGTGCTGATATTTGTGGAAGGCACGCTGGTCGAAGTGTTCATCGGCGGGCAGGTGGCCTTTGCGACCCGCGTTTACGATCCGACCGGCGGTTCGCTTGGGCTGTACGCGCAGGATGGCTGCGCCCGCTGGGAGCACGTGCGGATCGAACGGCTTTAGACCGAACTTCAGGAGTTGGGTAAAGTAGGCAGGCGATGACGAAACTCGCGATTATTCATACCACGCCGGTCACGGTTGACACGTTGAAGGCGCTGGCAAGCGAACTCCTGCCCGGCGTCGATGTCGTCAATTTTGTCGACGATTCGATTTTGCCTCAGTTGATCGAGAATGGCGGCGATACAGCGGCAGTGCAGGAGCGCCTGACGCACTACGCACGTTTTGCGGAACAGGTTGGCGCGGATGTCATCCTGAGCGCCTGCTCCAGCGTTGGCGAACTGGTCCCGGCGCTGCGCGAGCAGGTGTCGATCCCGGTCGTTCGTATCGACGAAGCCATGGCCGAGCAGGCGGTCGCCAGCGGGTCGCGCATCGGTGTCGCCGCGACGCTTTCCACGACTCTGAAGCCGACGATGGCGCTGCTGCGGCGCAAGGCGCAGGAAGCCGGCGTGGAGGTGACGCTCGAACCGCTGGTGGTCGAATCGGCCTACCAGCGGCTGATGGCCGGCGACCGCGATGGCCACGACACGCTGCTGGTTGAAGCCTTAAGCGAGCTGGCGGCGCGTAACGATGTGGTCGTTCTGGCGCAGGCGTCCATGGCGCGCGTGCTGCCGCGCATCCCCGAAGACCGGCGCGACAGGTTCCTCACCAGCCCCCGGCTCGGCGTTGAGCGCGTCAAAGCGGTTGTGGAAGCGTCCGCCCGCTAGAAACCGCAGTCCTTATCGGAGAAGGGTAGAAGATGTCTGATCGCCCCCGCAATGTGTTGACTCTCAAGCAGGCGCTGGCTCAGGCCGAGGCGCTGGGCTGCGCGCTCGGCTCGTTTTCGCCGCGCTACACGCCGATGGTCGAACCGATCTTGCGCGCCGGGCAGGCGACCCAATCGCCGCTGATCGTGCAGATGTCGCAGCGCGAAATGGCGCGTTATGGCGTCGAACCCGCCGAACTGGCCGACGAGTTTTATACTCAGATTCGCCGGCAAAATATCACCGTGCCGGTCGTGTTGCACCTCGACCACACCAAAGACATGAGCGTGATCGAGGCGGCCATTGCCGCCGGGTTTACCTCGGTCATGATCGACGCCTCGGACAAGCCGCTCGAAGAAAATATCGCCATCAGCCGGGAAGTTGCCCGCTATGCTCACGGGCACGGCGTTTCGGTTGAAGCCGAACTCGGCATGATCGGCACGACCGACTTTGTCGAGACCGAGCACGACGAAGAGCTCTTCACCGATCCCGAAGAAGCCGGGCGGTTTGTCGCCGAGACCGAAGTCGATGCGCTGGCGGTTTCGGTCGGCACGGCGCACGGTGTCTACAAGGTGCGCCAGCCGCGTATCGATTACGAACGCCTGAAGGCGATCCGTGCGCGCACATCGGTGCATCTGGTGCTGCATGGCGGCTCCGGCGTTCCCGCCGAAATGATGGCGAAAGCCATCCGGTTGCCGGGCGGCGGCGTGTCCAAGGTCAATATCGCGACCGACCTCGAACTGGCGATGCTGAAGGCGCTGGGCCGCACGGAAGCCATGACCAACGCCGAGTGCAAGGCGCTCTCGCCCGACGATCTGGCGAAGGCACGCGAAGCCGTCTACGAGACGGTTGTCGACAAGATCGTCAATTTTCTCGGCAGCAACGGGCGCGCGCCCGAATTTAAGCTGGACTAGCCGCGTGACGGCAGCCGATGCGCGGGAGCGCGACATGCAATTTGACCGTGACCTCATCCAGACAGGCCGCGCATATGCCGAGCGCCTGTTAATCGCCAACGGCGGCGACCTCGGCCTGCTGGGTTCAAGCCGCGCCTACCGGCAGGTGTGGGCGCGCGACAGCATGATTTGCGGCATGGCGCTGCTGCTGTGCGGCGATCCGGAGGGGGCCGCGATACACCGCCGCTCGCTGGAAACGCTGCGCCGCTACCAGTCGGAGTTGGGCCGCATACCTCACAACGTCGGCTATGCCCGCGTGGCCGATCCGGCGCTGGTGGCGCACGGCGGGCAACACGCGCCGGATGGCGTTGCCGGCACGCCGGTGACCGATACCGCTCATGCCGGTTGTGTCGACAACAATCTGTGGTACATCATCGGCCACTATTTCAATTACCGGATGACGGGCGACCGCGCCTTGCTGGAAACGGCATGGCCGAGTCTGGAAAAGGCGCTGCTGTGGCTGCGCTATCAGGACTCGAACGAATGCGGGTTGCTGGAAGTCCATGAGGCGATGGACTGGGCCGACCTGTTCAGCAACCGCTACAACGTGCTCTACGACAATGCGCTCTATTACGCCGTCTGGCGGGCGATGGGCCAGATGGCCGAAGCGCTGGGCCGACCGTCAGCGGCCTATTTTGACGCCGCCGCCGATGTCTACAAAAAGATCAACGTCGTGTTGTGGGTCGGCCCCGAAGAGCCAAAAGACTGGGACTGGATTGCCGGCGAACGCCGGGAATGGATCTACACGCTCCGGCGCATCGACACCGAACTGGTCGAGCGGCCGTTCTATCTGCCCTACGTAGCTTTTCGCGATTACGCCGACCGCTTCGACACGCTGGCTAACCTGCTGGCGATTCTCTTCGGCGTCGCCGACCAGACCAAGGCGGACAAGATCCTCGATTACATTCATGGCTGCGGCCTGAACGAGCCATATCCGGTGCAGTCCGTCTATCCGGTCATTCGTGAAGGCGAACGCGACTGGCGCGATTACTACCGCGTTCGCAACCTCAACCTGCCGCACCACTATCATAACGGTGGCATCTGGCCGTTTATCGGCGGCTTCTACGTCGCCGCGCTCGTCCGGGCAGGGCGGCAGGCGGAAGCTGAGGCGCAGTTGGCCAGACTGGCGGAGATGAATCGCACGGGCCGCTGGAAAACGTGGGAATTCAACGAGTGGTTTCATGGCGTGTCGGGCAAGCCGATGGGCTTCCCCGGCCAGTCATGGTCGGCGGCCATGTACATTTTCGCCTGCGATGCGGTCGAGCGAGGCCGCGTGCGCGTGTTTGACAGCGCGGACGGCTGGCCGCTCGGCGGTTGAACCGCGCCGCGACGTGGAAGGCGACGCGCATGGCATCTCTGACGGTAGCGGCAGCACGGCGGGAAATTCAGCCGGGGCTGCCGTCATGCCTGTCGCTGAACGGCCCGCCGGTGCTGTTGGTGCTCAAGACGGGCGGTTTTGGCAGCCCGGAGTTTTTCGAGCGCGCGCCGGAACGCTTCAAACACGTCTGATCCAGCTCAGCCCGGACAACGCGGAGCCGTTGAGTCGTCAGGCGGCGTGTCCATGCTACTGCGCTTTAGGCTCGGCCAGCGCGCGCTCGATGCTTTCGGCCCAGACTAAAAGCGCTTCATCGGCCATCCAGCCGGCGATAAGCTGAAGACCGAGCGGTAGCCCGTTCACTGCGCCCGCGGGCAGGCTGATCATTGGCAGGCCGGTGAACGTCCACGGGAAGCTCATGGCCGGGCTGCCGGTCGAATCCAGACCGGCGGGCGCGGGCCGTGCCGACGATGTGGGCGGCCACAGACCCACTGC
>QGUR01000513.1 GCA_003242205.1 Chloroflexota bacterium
ACAAGGCGCGACTTGCTGGGGTTCCGGTCGTCTTGGTAGACCCGAAATACACCAGCCAGCGCTGCTCTGCTTGTGGGCATATCGAACGGGCAAATCGCAAGTCTCAAAGCGAGTTCCTCTGCTGTGCCTGCGGACACACGGCTCATGCCGATGTCAACGCGGCTAGAAACATTGCATGGGCGGCTGTCATACCGCCTATCGTCTCGGAGACGCCTGCGGGCGTCGCGCCAGGGACAAGCCCCCGCCTTTAGGCGTGGGGTCTATGACAGTCGTTCCGACAGCATAGTACGAAAACAGGCCGGATTCAAGAAAACGACGGCGTGCATGCGCGACAACGCTTCATGCTACAATGCTGAAAGTCGAGCGCTCATCGTGGAAAGGGACAGCCAGATGTCGAATACGGACCAGGCTATTCAGGCGCAGACGCTATATCAGGATGCTTTGCTCCGAAAAGCGAATGTCGTCGGCGTGGCTGTCGGCTATAAGGAAGCCAAAGGGGCTGTCAGCGGCGATGTTGCTCTGGTTGTGCTGGTAGAGCAGAAGAAACCGCTTGCCGCGCTGTCAGCGGAGGATGTGGTTCCGCCCGAAGTCGATGGCATGAAAACCGACGTTTATGAAGTTGGCTATCTGCGGGCGCTGCACAACATCAATCCGCGACAGGGTTTTCGACCGATCATCCCCAACGGCGTTAGCATCGGCCATTTCATGGTCACCGCCGGCACGCTCGGCACGATTGTGCATGACCGTGTGACCGGCGACCGGCTGCTGCTGTCGAACAATCATGTTTTCGCCAACAGCAACGACGCCGAAATCGGCGATCCCATCCTCCAGCCCGCGGCCATGGATGGCGGCAACGTTGACGAGCATACGGTCGCGCGTCTGGAGCGTTATGTGCGCCTGCGTTATATCGGCGATCCGGTCGGTGACAACGAACCGCCAGTGATGCCGCCGCTTCCCCCGGATGGCGAACCCAGCGACCCGCGCCAGCCCGGGCCTTCGCCGTCGCCGGTCCCGCGCGATGGCTGCGATGTCGTCTCGGTCGTCGCCGGTTTTGCCAATGTCATCGCCGCGCTGCTCGGCTCGGATAAGCGCGTGACGGTGCAGTCGCGCTCGGCTATGGCTGCATCCGCCAGCAGTGTTGCTCAGCCGACGCCGGTTCCCCTGACGAGGGCGGCCGCCAGCACCGTTGTGCCGGAAAACACCGTCGATTGCGCGCTCGCCCGGCCGCTGGACCCGGAGATGTTCAGCGACGAACTGCTCGGCATCGGCGTTGTCAACGAAACCACCGTTCCCATGCTCGGCATGCGCGTTCGCAAGTACGGCCGCACCACGCGTTATACCGAGGGCAACATCACGCTGCTCAATGCCACCGTCAACGTCGCTTACAGCACACTCGCCGGCACGCGCACGGCGCGTTTCGTCGGTCAGGTCATCACCGAGGCCATGAGTCAGGGCGGCGACAGCGGCGCGCTGGTGGTGGACGCCGAGGAGAACAAGGCCGTGGGCCTGCTGTTCGCGGGCTCGAATCTGGCGACCATCTTCACGCCGATTGATCTGGTGCTGAACGCGCTCAACATTCGCCTTTAGCCGTTCGATGAGTGGCGGTTAGCCGGAGGATGGTACGGCATGGCGCAACAGGACGTGCAGGAACAAATCAGGCGCGCATCGGAAGTGCAGGCCAAGTACGCCGACATGCTGATGCGTAAGTCGCATGTGGTTGGCGTGGGCATCGGTTTTGCCCGCAAGGACGACCAAGAGACGGGCGAAATCGCGCTGGTCGTCATGGTCGATGAAAAGCTGCCGCTGGCGCAGCTTGACACGGATGACATCATTCCGGAGCGCCTCGACGGCGTGCGCGTCGATGTCCAGCAGACAGGCGACTTTACGTCCCTGCCCGGCTGAGCCGTCGCCGCTCCGGGGGCTATCCTTCGATGGACAACGCGAAACTTCTACGCTCTTATAACGGGCACACACGCACGAAGG
>QGUR01000514.1 GCA_003242205.1 Chloroflexota bacterium
GTTTTCGGCTGGCAGGTGTGGCCGTTCTGGTGTTACTTGGCCTGGGCTGGCTGCTTCTGCGGCGGCAGTCTTCCTGGGTATGGCATGGCACACCATTGGACGGGACAGTGCTGCTCTGGCTGCTGGTGATCGGTGCGTCGTGGCTTTTCAACATCGATCAATCGCGCCGGATTGCCATCGGCGTCTGGTTCGTTGGCCTGTACGTGCTGGTGTGGTTTGGCACCTATGACTTGCTAGCCAACCGGGCGATCAAGCGGGACCAGTTGGTTGACGCGGTGCTGATTGCCGGGATGGTCGTCGTCCTGTTCGGTTTTTTTCAGGTTCGCGGCTGGTTCAGTTTCCAACTTCCATTGATCGTGAGCGGTGTCATTGGTCTGGATCTGCCACGACCTGGCAGCGTGTTTGAGAATCCCAATTCCTTTGCCGGCTTTCTTGTCGTTTTGCTACCGCTCGCGATGGGTGCATGGCTGCAGCGCGGTTTTTTCGCGCGTGTGATTCTATCGGTCCTGATCGGCGCGGGGTTACTGCTGCTGGCGTTGACGTTCTCGCGCGCAGCCTGGATTGGAGCTGTCGTCGCATTCGCCATACAAGGCGTGCTCGTGCTGTCGGCTCGCAACCTGCTCGACCCGGAACGTTTTTATCGTTGGTGGAGCGCCCGATCGCGGCTGGTTCAGGCCGAGCTCAGCACGACCGCTTTGCTTGGTGTTCTATTGTTGATCTTCATGTTCTTCCTGATTTTTCTCTCGTTCCGCGAAGGCGGTCGAGGTGTCGGGTTGCGGTCTGGTATTTTTGGCGCTGCACTGACCGCGTTCTCTAAACAGCCGGTTGTGGGGCATGGCCTGTTCACCTTTGGTGAGTTGCTCGCGCAGGCCCAGTCAATGCCACCCGAAACACCGCACAGCCATGCACACAGCGTTCCCTTCCATGTGCTGGCGGAACTCGGCTTCGCCGGCGCGGCGGTGCTCGCCGCCAGCGGCATAACCGTTATACGGACGATCAACGCAAACTGGCAGGCGTCGGGTTTGCGCGACAGGCTCCTATTGAGCGGGGCCTGTGGAGCGCTCGGCGGTTTTGCCGTGCATCATCTGTTCGACTTGCCTGCCATGATGCCGGCGCTAGCCTTGACCGGATTGGTGACGCTGGCAATCGCGCTCTTCCAACCGCGCGTGCCCGTGGCTGCTCACCGGCCTATGGGTGGCCGGACGCCGTATGTCATACTGACCCTGGTCTGGCTTGCTCTAATGGTCACGGCTTTATGGGTGGTCGTTCCATATAACGTCTATGTGCAGGCGTTGCAGGATGGTTTCCTGCGTGGTCGCTATGTGGAGGCTGCGCGCGCCATGCAGGCCGTGATCGACACCGATCCAACCATGCCTGTGTATCACTATCAGCGAGGCTACCTGCTCGGGCTTGCAGCCAGCGAAGGTGATCAGCAGGCGTTGCAGGAGGCGGTTAGCGCTTTCAGGACGTACGTCGAGTTGGAACCCGCGTTTGCGCCCGCCTGGGCCAATCTGGCCGCCCTTCATGCCCAAGCAGGTGATTATGCAGGCGCGGCAGAAAACATGGCCGAGGCGGTAGAACGCGCTCCTGATGCCTGGCAATTGCGCTATCGTCTTGGCGATTATCTGGATGCCGCCGGCAATACCGACGAAGCGCGGGCGATTTATGAGGAGCTTGCTCGAACGTCGCCAGAAGTGATTCTGCTGCCCGATTGGAACGGTTCTGCCTTACGAGAGGAAATTGGACAGCGCGTTCGACTATCGGCGTTGTCGCGCGTGGTTCTACAGTTGCTGGATGGCGATATCGATCCGGCGGAGGCGCTGTGGGCAACCATTCGCCCGGACTATCGCGAACGAACCCTCGGATATGCGGTTGATGCCTGGATTTTTGTGTTGCGCGGCGATTTCGAGAGCGCACGCTTGACGCTCGATGCTGCCCGCGCCGTGCGTAATTACGATCAAGAGGAAGCCTGGGCGTGGCT
>QGUR01000239.1 GCA_003242205.1 Chloroflexota bacterium
CGGTAAACCCGCTTTGGCATTCAACGTCTTTTGCCCGGGCCGTTTACCGCCGATTAGGGAAATAACCGCAGGGGGGCGGGCGGCGGTTTCAGCGGCGGGGGCGGTTCCAGCAGGTCGCGCAAGGTGTCTTTCAGGGCTTGATGCAACTGATTTGCCTGCTTGATCCCCTGCTTGCGCGCGCGTGCCTTCAGATTTTCGATGACGGTCTGCGTCGTCTCAACGCCGAGGTCAGCCTGGATGAGGACGGCCTCAATATCATCCCAGGTCTCGTCGTCGATATCGCTGCTGCCAAGCATCTGCGCGATGCGGCCGAAAAATGACTGGCGAGTTTTCGCCATGCCGCTGCGGAAAATACCCAATGCTTATGTCTCCAATGTGTGCTTACCAGGGGAGTAACGGCGGCTCTGACCAGGGAGTTTAGTATACATGCGCGCGAGGGGCTACACAAGACCGTTTGCCGTGGGATACGCTATAATGTGGGGATATGCGGCAAGGAGCAGGCATGGATGACCGGCTGACTCATCTCGACGAAACGGGCGCCGCGCGCATGGTGGATGTTGGCGAGAAACCCGACTCGGAGCGTATCGCTGTTGCCGCCGGGGCAGTGTATATGCAGCCCGAAACGCTGCGTCTGGTTCGTGAGGGCGCGCTCAAGAAAGGCGATGTGCTGACGGTAGCGCGGATCGCCGGCATCATGGCGGCCAAACGCACCGCCGAACTCATTCCGCTGTGCCATCCCATTCTCCTGACGCATCTCGATGTGGAACTGACTCTGGACGACGCGCACTCCGCGGTCGCAATCCGCGCGACGGTACGGACGCGCGGCAAAACCGGCGTCGAGATGGAGGCCCTCACCGCCGTCTCGGTCGCCGCTTTGACGGTGTACGATATGGCGAAAGCTGTCGACCGCAGCATGAGGATTGGCGACATCAGGCTGCTGGAAAAGCGCGGCGGCCAGCATGGCGATTATCTGGCTGATGAATCTTGAGGCCCGGATGTGAAACCGTGGCTGTAACGGAAGCGTATCTGATAACATGCGCCTGAATGTACTGCTGTTTGCGACATTGAAGGAACGCGCCGGGGCGGGGCGTATTGCGCTGGAACTACCCGCCGGCGAGATCACGGTCGCGCAGCTTCGGGATGTGCTTGTGCAGCAATACCCATCGCTTGGTCCGAGCATGCCAACCGCCATCTGCGCGATTAACCACGAATTCGCCGGAGCGCAGGATGTTGTGTCCGAGGGCGATGAAGTGGCGTTCTTTCCACCTGTCAGCGGAGGAGGGCTGTGACCGGCTATCCTGAAATCTGCCAGCTCGCCTCGGAGCCGCTGGATCTGGATGCGCTGATCGCCTCGATCACGACCGTCGATACCGGTGCTGTCTGCGTATTCAGCGGCATGGTGCGCGGTAACACACAACGCGAAGGCGAAATCGCGCAAACGGAACATCTGGAATACGAGGCTTACGCGCCAATGGCGCTGGCTAAAATGCGTCAGGTCGCTGCCGAAATCCGCGAGCGCTGGCCGCTGGTGCAGGGCATCGCTATCGTGCAGCGCGTTGGCCGGCTGGAAGTCGGGCAGAATACCATTCTCATTGCCTGCGCGTCGGCACACCGCGATGGGGGTTGTTTTGAAGGGGCGCGCTATGGCATTGATCGCCTGAAGGAAATCGTTCCGGTGTGGAAAAAAGAAATACGGCCCGATGGGTCGTCATGGGTTGAAGGCCACTACCAGCCTGCCACGCCAGACCGCAGGCGCGAATAATGAGCATTGAGCGCACGCAGGAGCAAAAACAAATGACCCGACGTGTCGTGGTCACCGGCATCGGCATGATCACGCCTTTAGGACATAACGCCGCCGATACGTGGGAGGCGATTAAAGCGGGAAAAAGCGGCATCGGGCCGATCACACTGTTTGACGCTTCGTCATTTGACGTCTGCATCGCCGCTGAAGTCAAGGACTGGGACCCGACCGTTATAAGGCGGGCCAAGAGGGGCGCAAACCCGACCCACTACCAGAGTTCCCTATTGGCGCGGGCCGGGAAGCCATCGCAGATGCGGGGCTGGAGATAACGGACGAAAATCGTTACCGCAGCGGCGTCATCGTCGGTTCGGCGGTCGGCGGAGTCGAGAGCTATTACGAGGAAGCATTTCGACTGTTTCAAACCGGTGACCATCGCAGGATTACGCCGTTTGGCATCCCGCGGCTGATGGTGAATGGCGGTAGCGACCTGATCGCGATTGAAATCGGCGCGATGGGGCCGTCCTACACGCCGATCTCCGCGTGCGCCACCGGGGCGGACTGCATCGGCCATGCCTTCGATCTGATTCGTTTTGGCCGGCTGGATCGCGCTCTGGCCGGGGCAGGTGAAGCGCCGATCATCCCCATCGGCATCGCTGCGTTCGACCGGACGGGCGCGTGCTCGCGCGAGAAGGAAAATCCGGCGGGCGCTTCGCGGCCCTTCGATCGCAACAGGTCGGGGCTGGTGTTTAGCGAAGGCGCGGCGGTGCTCGTCCTTGAGGAACTGGAGCACGCGCGGGCGCGTGGGGCGAACATTTACGCCGAAATCGTCGGCTATGGCTCGACGTCGGACGCCTATCATATCACCGCGCCACATCCTCAGGGATTGGGCGCGGCGGCGGCGATCCGGATGGCGCTGGAAGACGCCTGTCTGGATCCATCCGACATTGACTACATCAACGCGCACGGCACGGCCACCAGCCTGAATGATGTGATGGAGACGCTGGCGGTGAAGGAGGCGCTTGGCGAGCACGCCTACCGCGTGCCGATGAGTTCCACCAAGAGTATGACAGGTCACGCGATGGGCGCGACAGCGGCGTTTGAGGGCGTTTTCGCCATTCTGGCGCTGCGCGATCAGGTCGCGCCGCCGACGATCAATCTCACCGACCCGGACCCGCAGTGCGATCTGGATTACGTCCCGAATGAGGCCCGGGAGATGCCGCTCAAGACCGTTATGAGCAACTCCTTCGGGTTTGGCGGTCATAACGTATCGTTGATATTCAGGGCATTTCATTGAGCCAGTCTTATCAAAACGACCTCGATCGGTTTGAGCAATTGGTCGGGCTGCGCTTTCAGGATCGCAGTCTGCTCCAGGAAGCGATGACGCATCGTTCGTATGTCAACGAACATGCGGAACCCGAACTTGTCGATAACGAACGGCTGGAGTTTCTGGGCGATTCGGTTCTGGGCTTCCTGACAGCGGATATGCTTTATCGCCGTTTTCCGGAAATGGCGGAGGGCGAACTGACCCGGCTGCGTGCGGCGCTGGTGCGTACCGAGACGCTAGCCGAGGTGGCGCAACTCTGCCATGTTGGCGAGACGCTGCGCATGGGCAAAGGGGAAGAGGCCAGCGGTGGCCGCGAACGCCCTAACAACCTTTGCGGCGCGTTCGAGGCGCTGGTGGGGGCGCTCTATCTCGATCAAGGGCTGGACGCCACGCGGGCCTTCGTTGTGCCGTTGCTGGAACGGCAACTGGAGCTTGTGCTGGCCGAGCAGCTTGACAAGGACGCGCGCAGCCTCTTTCAGGAGTGGAGCCAGGCACACTACAACGTTACGCCGGTCTATCGTACGGTTTCCGAAACCGGGCCGGATCATGAAAAGGTCTTCACGGTTGAGGTGCTGGTCGGCAGCGAAGTCGTTGGTCTGGGAACCGGGCGCAGCAAGCAGGCTGCCGCGCAGGCCGCCGCCCAGGACGCGCTGAAGCGCGTACAGACATAGCTTCAGACAACTGGAAATCAGGAGCAACCGAACATGGCTGAAGCGCTGACCCTCTGGCAGCAACCGAAGGCAAAGCACATCAACATGATCGCCGGCTGGCGACAGTGGGCGGATGCCGGTTCGGCATCCTCAGGGCTACCACAGTACATCATCGAGCAGCTTGGGGCGCAGAAAATCGGGGAAATACGGCCTGATGGTTTTTATCTGTTCCAGATACCCGGCACGCACGATCTCGTTCGCCCGATGGTGCAGTTCGATGAAGGTTTCCCCGAGTCGCTGGAGCAGTGGCGCAACGAACTCTATTACGCTGGCGATGAGGAACGCGGGCTGGTCATCTTCGTTGGCGATGAGCCTCACCTCGATATCGAGCGTTACGTGAACACCGTGCTTGACGCCGCCGAGATGCTTAACGTGAAGCGGATTGTCGGGCTGGGCGGCGTGTACGGTGAGTTGCCGTACGATAAGGCCCGAACCATCGGCTGCGTCTATAGCCTGCGCCATATGAAGGCCGAAATGCAAACGCTGGGCGTCCAGCTTTCCAACTACCAGGGTGGGGCCAGCATCGGCTCGTATTTCTGCAAGCGGGCGGGTGACCGCGGGCAGGAATTCGTCGCCTTCTACGTTTTCGTGCCGAATTACGATTTCTCGCTGCTAGGCCAGCGCGGCAGCGCCATTCGCATTGAGAATGACTTTATGGCCTGGCATGCCATCGTGCGCCGCATTAACCATATGCTGAAAACGCGTATTCCACTTGAAGACCTTGAAAACCTCAGCGGCGAGTTGATGCGCGCGGTGAGCAGCAAGGTGGATGAACTGGACAGCGCCGAGCCGGAACTGGGTGTGCGCGACTACCTCCGGCGGCTGTCCGACTCGTTCGAGGAAGTGCCTTTCGACCCGCTCGACGATGTCTGGGAAGACGCGCTGCGCAGCCTGTTGAACGACGACGATGAGGAAGCTGGCGAAGACTGACGTTCGCCTTACTGCAACCGCCGGTTGATCAGGATTTCGACAACGGCCATCCGGTGGTCGGAGGCGTTGCTTTCCATGACGACTGCGCCCAGTGGCAGCACGTTTCGCACCCACAGGTAGTCGAAACGCGCCCGCGCGTTCGACCGCCACAAGGTCGCCGATAGCTCCGAAGGCAGGCCGGCGAACGGATCGGTGAAGCCACTGACGCGCATCTGTTCGATCAGCGGAGAGCCGGGTACGTTGTTGAACGTGCCGCCAACGACAATGCGAACGAGATTCAGGTCGCGGTAGTCGCGCGCGATGATCGAGAAGATTTCGGCAAGCTGGCGCTGCTGGTCCTGTTCCTGGATTTCGACAGACTGCTCCGGCCCAAGATCGAGCAGCAGCCCAAGCCAGGTGTTGTAGAACGCGACCGCGCTGACGCCGCCATCGGTGCTGACCTGCACGTGCTGCACGCCGGTCTGTTGCCCGACGCTGGAGAGCGGCGTGCCCTGATGATAGACAATCGGGATGTTCGACAGTGTTGCCAGCCCGCTTAGCCCTTCATTTGTCGGGTAATAGCGGCGGTCCATGCCCAGTCGTCGCGCCAGCCATAGCGGCTGATCGACGCCGAAACTTGTCAGCCGTCCCACTTCGACTTCCTGCAGCAGGACGACGTTTGCGCCGCTTTGCTGGATGGTGCTGGCGACTTCTTCCAGATTGAAGTCAAACACCTCGTTGAAGCCGGCATGGATGTTATAGGTTCCAACGCGGAAGCTATCGACGCCACGCACGCCCTGAATGACTGGCGGTCGCGCCGCCAGCGCCGCGCCGGCCGTCAGCACGGCGATGAGGGCGATGGTCAACAGGGACTGCACTGGCGATGTGCGCGCTTCCGCCCACGGGATGCGGCGGCGTGTCTGGGTCATCGGCAGCACGCCGAGGAAGATGGCGAGCAGCAGCACGCCAAGCCCCATGCCCCGGAAGCCGCGCAGCAAGGGCGGCAGATAGGGGTTGAGGAAGGCCAGATCGCCGCTGAAGTCGCGCACGTAGGCATACTCGTAGGTGAAGAAGTCGAACACCGCCAGCAGCGCGAACACGGCACAGCCGAGCAGAATCCAGAGCGGGGCGAAGTTTCGTTCTTTTTCGGCCTGCGGGCGAACCAGCCACCACCACGTCATGCTGACGCCGAACTGCGCCAGCGCCAGCGCGCCGCCGGCGACCGGGCCGGAGAAGCGTGTGCCGATGACCACCAGCAGGGCAATGAACAGCATCCACGCCCAGCCGCGCACGCTGCCGTCGAACAGCGCGATGAAACTCCGCGCTCTGGCCCGCACCCAGCGGATGAGCGGTAGTGTGGTTGCCAGCAGAATGATCGGGACAAAAGTCGTGTAGTCGACGCCTGCCCGCCCGGCGACTGCGTTCGGCAGACCCAGCAGCGACACCTGAAGAAAAAGCAGCGCCCCCAATCCGATGCCACCCCAGACTGGCAGCAGGCCCCGGTCGGGCGAAACGCCGGGTTCCTGCTCGCGCAGTTCGCGCGTCTGGCGCAGCATGGTCACAATCGACAGGATAACGGCCAGCGCCGTCAGTACGATCTGAACGTGCAGGTATTGCAGCACGAAGACGCTTTCGCCAGAGCCAAGCGCGAATACCGCCGATGACGCCGACCATGAAGGGTCGAGGGTATTGCCCATCGCGCGGAGAAGCTGGTCGAAGCCGAGGCCCAGCAAAAAGAAAAACGGCATTGATGAGGCGCGATGCCGGATGAGCAGGGCGAGGTAGAGCAGGCTTGCGCCGGTTGTCAGCCCGGCGGCCACGACCGGCGAAAGCGTGGGGTTGGCGATCATCATCAGGCGCATGACGGCGGCGAGGATGGCCGCCAGCGCCAGTAACGGGCGCAGCCTGCCGAAGATAAGCGCGAGGAGCGGCAGGAGCAGGCTTCCGCTCAGAAAAAGCAGTTCGCTCCGGACAAAAGCCGGGTCGACCACGCCGGTCAGACCGGGCGTCAGGTTTTCCATGCCGACCGATGCGACTACCGCCGCGCCGGAAACACGGCTGTAAACCATGCCGATGAGATAGCGGAAGGTCTGGAAGAAAAACAGGCCGATTATGGTTGCTTCGAATACGTACAGATACTGCGCGCGAACCCGGCTCCGCATGAGCGCTCCGTTGTGAGTGCAATAAAGGAGGGCCAGCTCTACGTGCCAAAGTTTACATCGGCGTTATAATCGCGCCAATTTAGGTCGAGATAACGTATGTACCATAGGACGGTGAGGGTAGTCTAATGGAGCGTGTGGATTACATCCTGAGCGGTGGCATGGTCGTGACGATGAACGACCGGTTTGATCTGTTTCAGAACGGCGCGGTAGCGATTCGTGGTGAAAAAATCGTGGCGGTTGGCCCTGCTCAGGATGTGTTGTCCAGCTATGAGAGCGATGAAGTGATCGACTGTTCCGGGACGTACGTGCTGCCTGGGCTGGTCAATGCACACACACACGTGCCCATGACGCTGCTGCCCCGCTTTTCCCCAGACCTGTGCCTCTATCTCTGGCCTATGGGGTACTGTACGC
>QGUR01000240.1 GCA_003242205.1 Chloroflexota bacterium
GCCGACCGTGATGATCGTAATGTGGGTCATATCCCTCCGTCCAACGCTTGAACCGGCACAAACGCTCGTAACGCATCGGGATCAACGTCAAAAAGGCCGGCCAGTTCTCGCCGCGCCTTTTTATCACTCGAAGCGTGGGAAAGCGATTGCAGGTCTGTTCACGAGCCGGAAATGAGGAACGGGCTGGCGATTGGATCAGTTCAACCCGCTCCAGCGAGCGCGGCTGAGCATCGTCGGGCCGCCGCCCTCCGCCTGATGAGCAAGCTGGCCGTCTGACAGTCGCAGCGTGTGCAGTGCGCCGCCCCGTTCAACCACCACATAACCGCCATCGGGAGACAGCAGCCCGGCAGTCGCGCCGGTCAGGACGGTTCGCGCCCCACAGGCCGGCGGATTGCCGAGGCAGGCGAGATCGACAACGCGAACTTCGCGGTCGGCGGCGTTATACGGGTCCTGCGTGTAGGCCGTATAGACAAGCGTGCGCCCCGCCACATCCATCATCGACTGAGGCGCGACGTTCGTCCCCAGCGTCAGCGCCATGCCGGCGCAATTGCCCGCATCGACGCAGCTCAGTGGCAGGGCGTAGACGGCCCCGCCATCGACGTAATAGAGCGCGGCATTATCCGCCTGCACATCGGTCGCGGACGCCGGGATCAGTTCCAGCCCGCTGTCGAACGGGTTGCCGGGGCACTGGCCCATCATGCATGACAGGTCGGCAATGCGGATGAAACTGGTCGCATCCCGGTAGATCAGTTGCAACGTGCCGGGGCGCCACAGCAACGGCATGATCGGCGCGAGACGCCCGCTGTCCAGCACCAGCGTATCGCCGGTCATGGCGTTTGCTACCGCCAGAAAACTGTTGCCGCTCAGGCCGGAATAAGCCACCAGCGGCGCGGCGTCCGCCCACAGGCCGTTGAACTGAGCAGCAGGGTCCCCGCCGGCGATCATGACCGGCTGGCCACCGAGCGCCTGCACCACATTACTGTTGCCCTGCGCGTAAAACAGAAATTGCCCGCTACTCATATTGCGCCCCTGCAGCAGATTGGGGCGCTCCGACGCGGCATCAAACGGCGAGCGCAGCACAATCGTCTCGCTCGCAGACGCCAGTTCAAGCGGTTCGCCGCCGCTAGCGGGATAGACCAGCAGGCGGTTTGCCGGGGCGATCAGAATGCCATTTCCATCGGGCGTCCAGTAGCCGCCCGTCACCGCGCCGGAAACCCTGCCGATTTCCGACACGCTCTGGCTACCAACATCGGCGACGCGCAGACTGGTTTCTCCGCCGCCGACCGCAAAGAATAACCGGCTGCCCGATGGCGACCACGAAAAGCCGA
Source organism: Chloroflexota bacterium (assembly GCA_003242205.1). GTDB lineage: Bacteria > Chloroflexota > Anaerolineae > Aggregatilineales > Phototrophicaceae > ZC4RG36. Next base: position 1,329 of record QGUR01000240.1, read on the forward strand.
GCGCCGGGTGCAGCGGTTCGCCGGGGTTGGTCACGATCCAGCGGAACGAGCCATCGGCGCTGCCGATGACCAACTGGCCCGATCCGTTGACCAACGCCAGAAACGGGCCACCCTGCTGCGCGCTTGCCGGCTGCAAGACGAGAACAAGAGAGCTGATGAATACAGACAGAAGGGCGAAAACGCCCCGAATTTTCATTGCCGTGCCGGTCCTTCCCGATCTCCGAAACAGGCGCACGCGCAAGCCGTGGCCCATTTTTGCCTTTTTCGCCATATACTGAAGGTTACCCGAATTTCGAAAATCTGCCGCCCCCGCAAAACCGGGGGAATGCCATGCCAGTCGCGCCGGGACAGTAGCTTAGAATTTGTTAAGCAAATGAACCAAAAGCATCCTGTTCATCTATTACCATACAAAACGCCGTTCTGTAGAGTAGACTTATTGGCACTGGGTTCAGGCGGGTATCTCGAACTGGTAGGCCACTGATGGGATCCTTGCGTCGTTTCTATTTTTTATTCCTCGCATTGCTGGTTACGTCGTGCAGCAGTCTGCCCGGTTTGAGGGTGCTAACGGGCGAAGACACCGGCGAAGCCGCAGCCAACCGCGTCGTGCAAACCCTCGATCTGGTCATGGCGGATAAGTCGGGCGCGACCGACCCGTCGCTGATCGCCGCCGCCGACCGCATCGAGGCCGCCAGCGGCAACGTCGATATCATCGAAATCCGCAAAGACCTCGAAAACGATGAATTTGTCATCCACATGCTCTACCGGCCACCGCAGACTCCGCAAACGCTGGAAGGTCAGGTGATGGAGCTGGATGCCCGCCGGCGCGCGTTTGAGCTGGCATGGCAGGCCGTGCTGCCGGAAACCCTCGGCTCGGAAAAAATCCGTATTCGCCTGCTATTCCCAATTCCGGTGTCGACGCTGGATCGCGGCGCATCGTTCATCGGACAGATCGCGGTTGACGCCGAAATCGCGCGCGAAGACGCCGCCGCCTATTTGAGCGGGGAGCGCAACCTCGACGCGTTCTACAGTCTCATCCTGAACGGTGTCATGGCGTACCGGCTGCCCGAAACCTTCGAAGTCTACGACGGCCGGCCAAACCATCCCATGTTCATGCTCAGCCCGGCCGAGTAGCCCGTAGCGGGGCCGCACGCTGTTTTCTGCGCGCTTCCGTTTGTCAGGCGAACAGAGTCAGAACGAGTAGTGTTATGAGTACAGTTGATTCCCAAAAAGAGATGACCACCCACCCGCTGCGCTATGCATGGGAAACTGAAGAGACGTTGGTGGAACAGCGGCGACGGCGACTCCGCTATCGCATAAGCCGCTTCATCTCGCGCATCTGGCTGCCGGTCACGATCATCGCCGTGATTGTCGCCGCCCTGCTCGACGCGGCAGTCATGCGGATTTTTGTTCAGGCTATCCCATACATTTTGCGTCTCATCTTCGTCAGTTTTCTCATCATCGGCCAGTTCGCGGCCATGTTCTGGTTTCTGGGCCGTTCGCGCATGTACACCATCTGGCCCGGCTCGGAAGGCGTGTCGTTCGATGACTATCGCGGGCAGCCCGAACTGCTGGAACAGGCGCGGCAGATCGTTAAGCTGCTGCGCGGCGTGAAGGTGTTTGAGGAAGCAGGCGGCGAACCGCTCAACGGCCTGCTGCTGGAAGGCCCGCCCGGAACCGGCAAAACGTGGCTGGCACAGGCCATCAGCACCGAAGCAGGCGTACCGTTCTTCTTTGTCGACGCTTCTTCGATGAATTCGATGTTCATCGGCATCGCGCCGCTCAAGGTCGCCAACGTCTACCGGCGCGCGCGCAAGGCCGCCAAGGAATATGGCGCGGCGGTCATTTTTATCGACGAGATCGACGCCATTGGTTCGCGCATGGGCGTGGCCGAAAAAGGCGATGGTGTCGGCGGGGCGCTCATGAACCGCCTGAATATCATGTTCGGCGGCATGGGAGCCAGCACGGGCCTGCTGAGCACGCTGCTGATCGAAATGAGCGGGTTCAGTCTGGAACATGGCTGGTGGGCGCGCAAGCGCACATGGTTCTACAAGACCATCCTGCGGCGCAACCCGCCCAAGCCGAACAAGCGCGTGCTGACAATCGGCGCGACCAACCGTATTCAGGCGCTCGACCCGGCGCTGTTACGCCCCGGTCGCTTCGACAAGAAGATTCGCATCGACGCCCCCGACATGGAAGGCCGGCGCGACATCTTCGCCTATTACCTTTCCAAGATGGCGCACGACGAATCGATGGACCCGGTGATTCTGGCTTCGGAGACACCGTTCTATACGCCCGCCGACATCAAATATCTGCTCAACGAAGCGCTGCGCTATGCCCTCTTTGACGGGCGCACCTACATGACCTATCGTGACTTCCAGTTGGCGCAGCCGGAACACGAAATGGGTCTGCGCGCGCCGATCAAGAACCTGACCAAAGAGGACAAATACCGGCTGGCGGCCCACGAAGCCGGCCACGCGATTGCCATCCGGCTCTACCGTCCCAATTACCGCATCGCGCGTATCACCATCATCCGGCAGGGCAGCGCTCACGGGCATGTCACGTCGTATCCCGCCGTCGAAGAATACGACTACATGAGCACTTACGACCATCTGATGAACCAGTTGCGCGTGTCCGTGGCGGGCAAGGCGGGCGAAATGGAGTACGTTAGCGAAGGCGCACAGACGCTCGGCGTTGGCGGCGATTTCGCCAACATCCGCGCCGTGCTGTTCCACATGGCCAATGCCGGTATGTTCGGCCCGCTGGGCGCGAACTTCAACGGCACGAATTATTCGCCCGAAATGCGCGAGGCGATGGAAAACACCTTCCGTCAGGTGCTTGAAGAAGTACGGCTGGCGCTGCGCGCGCATCGCGAGATGGGTGAAGCGCTGATCAACCTGCTGATGGAGCGCGAGGAACTGCTGGCCGACGAGGTTGAAGCCTTCTTCGACCAGTATGGTCTGCACACGCCGAAAGTCCAGTTGTCGAGCACCGCAGAGGCGCAGAGCGCGGCAGACAGGGCCGGATGACGATGCTATGCGTTTCCGAGACCCAAAGTGACGTCAGCGCGGTTTGGAAGAGGCGACGATGAGCGTAATCAAACAGCAATTGCACGGGCAGGAAGGCCGGTTCGACTGGGAACAGGAAGAAACGCTGGTCGACCGCCGCAACCGGCTGCCGTATAAAATCCGGCGCTTCATCAAAAGCATCTGGCTGTGGGTATTTTTGATCGGCCTGATCATCGCGGCGCTATTCAACGCCGATGTCATGCGCGCGGTTCTGATGATTCTGAACATCGCGCTTCAGCTTGTGGCGACCATCGCGATTTTCCTGTTCCAGTTCGTCCTGCTTTTCTGGTTCCTCAGCCGGGCGCGCATGTATACGATCATGCCGGGGGCCGAAGGCGTCAGCTTTGCCGACTATCGGGGACAGCCGGAAATTCTCGAACAGGCCAAACAAATCGTCATGCTGCTGCGCGGTGTGAAAGCCTTCGAGGGCGCGGGGGGCGAACCGCTCAACGGCCTGCTGCTGGAAGGTCCGCCCGGAACCGGCAAAACATGGCTGGCGCAGGCCATCAGCACAGAAGCAGGCGTGCCGTTCTTCTACGTTGATACGTCGTCGTTGCAGGCGATGTTTCTGGGCGTCGGCGCGCTCAAGGTGATGCGAATGTATAGCAAGGCGCGCAAGGCCGCCAAGGAATACGGCGCGGCGGTGATCTTCCTCGACGAGATCGACTCGATTGGCTCGCGCGCGGGCGTCAGCAGCGTCGGCGGAACCGGTGGATATGGCGGCATCGGCGGCGGCTTCTTCGCCGGCGGCAACATGGGCCTGCTCAGCACCATGCTGATCGAAATGAGCGGGTTCAGCCTCGAACACGGCTGGCGGGCGCGCCTGCGTACGTGGTGGTATAAAACCATCCTGCGCCGCAAGCCACCCGCGCCACAAAAGCGCGTGCTGACGATCGGCGCGACCAATCGCATTCAGGCGCTCGACCCGGCGCTGCTGCGTCCCGGTCGCTTCGACAAGAAGATGCGTATCGACATTCCCGACATGGAAGGCCGGCGCGACATCTTCGCCTATTATCTTTCCAAGATGGCGCACGATGAAACGATGGACCCGGCCCTTCTGGCGACCGAGACGCCAGGCTATACCCCTGCCGACATCAAGTATCTGCTCAACGAAGCGCTGCGCCACGCCCTGTTCGAGGGGCGCACCTACATGACCTATCGTGACTTCCAGCGCGCCCAGCCAGAGCACGAAATGGGCCTGCGCGCGCCGCTGAAGCACATGTCGAAGGAAGCACGCGAGCGGCTGGCCTATCACGAGGCGGGCCACGCGGTCGCCGTGCGCCTCTTCCTGCCCGACCATCGCATTTCACGCATCACCATCGTCCGTCAGGGCACGGCCTTCGGCCATGTTTCGCACTACCCGGCCCGCGAAGCCTACGGCGGCATGATCATCAAGGATCGCTTCATGAACATGCTGCGCGTATCGGTGGCGGGCAAGGCCGCCGAGATGGAGTTTTGCGGCCTGCAAAACCAGACGCTCGGCGTCGCGGGCGATTTCGCCATGATCCGGCGCACGCTGTATGCGATGGCCGCAGCGGGCATGTTCGGGCCGCTGGGCGCGGTTATGGGCAACCGCAAGGACTACGTGGAAAGCGGCTCGATGGTGACGCCGGAAATGGCGCAGGCGATGGAAGAAGCCTTCCAGCAGGTGCTAACGGAGACGCGGCGGGCGCTGCGCGAACACAGCGAGATCGTCAAAGGTCTGGTCGAGCTGTTGCTGGAACGCGAGGAGCTGCTGGCAGACGAAGTGCGCGCCTATTTCGACCAGTTCGGCCTGTATACGCCCGAAGCGACCATGGTGCGCGATGGCGAGGAAATCAGCATCCTGACGCCGCGCCTGCCGGACGAGAAAGCGCCGGTCGCCGCTGCCGGGAAGTGAACGCAGGCCGCACCGGAACCGGCGCATGATGGCCCTTGAAGCACAGGCGGAACCGCTCTCTCTGGCTTTCCCAATCCGGGTGGCGATTTAGGGAAAGTCGGGCAGAGCGGTTCCTGCGGGCCGTTCACCTTCTTGCCGCCTCACAAAAAGTCCGGTATATTGTCATGTAGAACATTCAAGGTGCTCTTTGCCCCGGATGGCAGGAGCGGTAACGGCGAAGCCGGTGCAAGTCCGGCGCTGTCGCGCAACTGTGACCCCGTTTATCGGGGAAGCCAGGTCGCCCGCCTTGAGTGTGTTCTTTGGCCTTCGCGAGCATGAGGTCAGGAACGTGCTACGGCGTAGAAACCTCTTCTCCGCCACCCGCATGAGCCTCCTGACCCCTGGCGACCGCCGGGGTTTTTGTTTTCCCCGACGCTCGCCGCCTGCCTAACGGTAGTGGGGGAAAGTCTATGGCGTCGCTCACGGCGCAATCCAGCTTTTTACTGGCCCGGCAAACCACCGGCCAGCGCCTGCTGCACGTTTCGCTGGCGCTGGTCGTGCTGCTGGGTCTTGCCATCATGGCCGGTGTAGCCGCCGGGGCCGCGCCGATCCCCGTAGCGCGCATCCCGCAAATTCTGCTGCACCCGTTGGGTGTGCCGCTTGACCCCGCTATCCCTGACAGTCAGGTGACCATCGTGCATCAGGTGCGCCTGCCGCGCGTGCTGACGGCCATGCTGGTCGGCGCGGCGCTGGCGACCGGCGGCGCGGTGATGCAGGGCATCTTCCGCAACCCGCTGGCCGATCCCGGCATTCTCGGCGTCAGCGCGGGCGGCGCAACCGGCGCGGTTTTCGCCTTTAGCACCGGTCTTTCGCTGGCGGGCGTGTGGGTCGTCCCGGCCTTTGCCTTCGCCGGGGCGCTGTGTGGGGGCACCGCCGTCTATTGTCTGGCGCCCGAACCGGGCGGGGCGCACGGGCGGAACGCTCGTCGTGGGGGAAACC
>QGUR01000241.1 GCA_003242205.1 Chloroflexota bacterium
CAAAACGCCCCCCCCGGCCCCAGCGCCCCTAACCTGAACGCGATGGCGTTCGCGGCGTGTTCCGCGCCAAGACGTTCGGAAGTCGCCAGCATCAGCAGCGGGAAAAGCGGCGCCTGAGCGAAACCGAGCAGCGCGAGCCCCAGAAAACCGGTGAAGTCGCTTGGGTTCAGCCACCACACGAACGCGCCGATCACCGTGCCGATCATGGAAACGCGCAGCGCCGGAACCAGCTTCAGCCGTTCGCCGAGGAAGCCGAACAGAATCCGCCCGATGGTAAACGCCCCCCAGTAGATCGTGACCCACCAGCCGGCCTCGGCTTCGGCGATGCCGCGCCCTTCGGTGGAGAGCGTGAACGCCCACTGCCCGGCCCCGATTTCCATCCCGGCATAAGCGAACAACAGCGCTACGCTGAGCCAGAGCAGCGGCAGGCGCAGCGTTGCGCCGAGCGAAGCTGGCCGCGTTGGCTGCGCCCCCGCAATTTGGGGCACGTCATTGCGCCAGATCTTCAGACTGAGCAGATAGACCACCCCCAGCGCCACCAGCACTACGGCGGTTAGAATGTAACCCACGCGCCACGAATACCCGCGCAGAAACAACTCGCTCATGATGCGCGGGCCAATCGTCAGGCCGATGCCGAAACAGGCATGCAGCCAGTTCATCTGCCGGGGACCATAATAGGCGGCGATGTAGTTATTCAGCCCTGCGTCCAGCAAGCCGCTGCCCGCGCCGACAAACAACCCGCAGACAATGACCAGCATCCAGTCCGGCGCGACGAAATAGCCGGCCAGTCCCCCTGCCATCAGCAGGGCGCTGACGAAGAAAGTCACGCCGTGACCGAATAATGCCGTCACGCGTCCGCTGAAAAAACTGGACACGATGTAGCCCATTGTCTGAAGCAGGAGCAGTGTGCCAACCGCATCGAGCGGCAGGCCAAACTCCGCGCGCATCCGCGGCCACGCCAGCCCCAATAGCCCGGAAGATAGCCCCAGCCCGATAAACGTAGCGAAACTGATGACGACAGCAAGCCCGCCGCGTCGCTGTTGCAGAGATGTCATGCCCGGCGCTTCCTAATGGCAACATTTAAGTCAACTGAGTGTAATGCCGCAAGGAGCTACGGTAAAGAGCCGCCATCGCGGTCCATGAAGCGCCATCGACGGTAGAAACATGTCGAAAGATTAAGATTAGCATTTCATTAGACAGGGTCGCAAAGCCGGTCGTCTGGACCACAATACAAGTGACAAAACGTGGATAGCCCGGCTATTCGCGATCTGTCGGAAAAGTAAGGAGATGCAGTCATGTTGCGTTCGACAAGAATGCTCCTCAGGGTTGTACTGCTGTTCCTGATCACGATGCTGGCAGCCGGCTGGCAGGCTGTGGTGGCGCAGGATGATGGAGACACCGTTGAGTTGCTCGGCCCGATCGGCGCGATGACCGACACCAGCATTACCGTCAACAATCAGGAAATTGCCATCGAACCGGATGTCATCAGCGAAATTCTGGGGCTGGGTACGCCGGTGATCGTCGATGCCCGGCGTGGCGACGCTGAGACGCTCGACGCCGAGGCCGTTCGCATCGTTGACGGACGGTTCCTGCTGCCCGGCGAACTGCTGATCACGGGCGTTGTCGATGAGATCGGCGCAACAGAACTCACGCTCAACGGCATCTCGATTGACACGACCAACCTGAGCGCGCCGGATTTTGAAGCAGGCGATCGCGTCTGGGTGCTTGCGCTGGCGAACGCGGATGGCTCGCTGATGGCCCGTAACGTGCTGGCGCTGGAAGAAGATATCGCCGCCGGGCTGGCCGCGCAGACGGCGGGCGAGGACGGCGAGCTGGCTGCGAACGATCTGATCCTGATCGGCACGCTGCAGGAAGTTGACGCAGAAGCCGGGATCGTCATCGTCGCCGGGTACGAAATTGACGTCAGCGCTCTGGAGCTTGAGGATGACCTGCTGCCGGGCGCGCTGGTGCAGGTGTGGCTGGACGAGGATGGCAACACCGCGCGGCGGCTGGCCTATGCCGACCTGTTTGAAAGCGCCGTCGCCATTCTGGACAGCGACCTGCAGGCGGCAACCACCGAAACCGTCGAACCCGATCTCGAAGCGGGCGACGCCGCGGGATAAAACCGTGCATCCAAAGACTGCTGGCAGGGATTAATCGAATGAGAGCCATGAGGGCGGCGAATGCCGCTCTCATTCGTTTTCTCAATGTAGGATGAAAAGGTTATAACTTCCATGTAAATCATCCTCAATAGTGATTGCATTCTCTTTTAACAAGAGTTAAAATAGTGTTATCGACGGGTTTAATTGCGTGCTTGGAAAAACGTCGTGGACAGCGTAAGAACGACCGGCAAAACACAGACGAAGCCTCAAGCCCTCCGGCATGATGGCTTTCAACTGACGCGGGAATGGCTGGAACCGCGCCTTGTGCTCGTCACTCTGGTGGCCATTTTGCTCGGCGTGCTGGCCGAGCGGGTGGGCGCGCCGGACATGGTGATTCTGGGCCTGAATGTGCTTTCGTATGTGGCCGGCGGCTACTACGGGCTGATCGAAGGGCTGAAAAGCCTGCGCGAGCGCCGGGTTGACGTCGACCTGCTGATGGTGCTGGCAGCGCTTGGCGCGGCGACCATCGGCGAGTGGCGCGAAGGCGCGATCCTGTTGTTTCTGTTCTCGCTGAGCAACGTGCTACAGGATTACGCCATCGGGCGAAGCCGTCAGGCCATACGCGGCTTGCTGAAGCTCTATCCGGCTGAGGCGCGCGTGCGCCGCAATGGGCGCATCGAGACGATCAGCGTCAGCGAAATACGGGTAGGCGAGACGGTTCTGATTCAGCCGGGCGAGCGTATTCCGGTCGACGGTATCGTCGTTGCGGGGCAATCCACGCTCGACCAGTCACCCATCACCGGCGAGTCGATGCCGGTTGAGAAGAATGTGAACGACCGCGTGTTTGCCGGCACGCTGAACCAGCAGGGCACGCTCGACGTTCAGGCGACCGCGCCAGCGACCGATACGGTCCTGTCGCGCATTATCAAGATGGTGGAAGAAGCGCAGGATAGCAAAGCGCCGACCGAGCGGTTTCTGGACCTCTTCGAACAGCGCTATGCGCTGCTGATCATCGTCGCCGTGCTGTTGTTCATCTTCATCCCGCCGCTGCTTGGGCTGGTCGATTTCGAGTCCAATTTCTACCGCGCGATGGTGCTGATGACAGTCGCCTCGCCATGCGCGCTTGTCATCAGCACGCCGGCTTCGTTCATTTCGGCCATTGCGTCGGCGGCACGTAACGGCGTGCTTTTCAAAGGCGGCGCGTACATCGAAGGGCTGGCTGCCGTGCGCGCAATCGCGTTCGACAAGACCGGCACGCTGACCGCGGGCAAGCCCGCCGTAACGGCGCTGTCCCCATGTGACGAACTGGAAGAGGACGAACTGCTACGGATCGTTGCGTCGGCGGAAATGCGATCTGAACACCCGCTGGCCCGCGCGATCGTCGAAGCGGCTCAGCAGCGCAACCTGACGCTCAGTGAAGTGGTCGACTTTGAGGCCTTTCCGGGGCGCGGCGTTCAGGCGCGGGTTGACGGCGACCTGATCCGGGTTGGCAACGCCGCCTTTATGACCGACGGCGAAGCGCTACCAGCCCCGATGCAGGCGGAAAAAGAACGGCTGGAGGCGCTCGGCAACACCGTCATGATGGCCAAACACGGCGACCGCTGGCTGGGCCTGATCGCGCTGGCGGATCAGATTCGCCCGGAAGCGAAAGCTCTCATCGACCGGCTTCATGACAAAAATATCAAGGTGGCCATGCTCACGGGCGATAACCCGCAGGTCGCCCACAATATTGCCCACCAACTGGGCGTTGACGATGTTTACGCGGGCCTGTTGCCTGAAGACAAGGTCAGCGTCATCCGGAACTTACAGGCGAAATTCGGGCCGGTCGCGATGGTCGGCGATGGCGTCAACGACGCGCCCGCGCTGGTCGCCGCTGATATCGGCATCGCGATGGGAGCCGCCGGAACCGATGTCGCGCTGGAAACGGCGGACCTCGTGCTAATGGGCGACCGCCTGCCATTGATCGACTTCGCGATTGAACTGAGCAAGAAAGCGCGGCAGGTTGTCTGGCACAACATCACGTTCTCTATCGCGGTGATCGTGTTGCTGGTCATCAGCGCGTTTCTGGTCAATCTGCCGCTGCCGCTGGGCGTGCTGGGGCATGAGGGCAGCACGGTGATCGTCGTGTTGAACGGGCTGATCCGCCTGCTGCTGGTTCCCGAAATCCAGCGGCGCAGGAAACTCCAGTCGAGCAATGCAGGCAGTATGTACCAATCAGCCACACGACCGAGCAGCTAACCTGCCATCACCTCTTTCAGTCGAGGTTAAGCGTCGTGCAAAACCATAATATATGGCTCCTGTCCGGGCGTCATCGTACCCGCCGGACAGGAGCGCCTTTTCGGTTGCTGCAACGTGAGAATTCGGTTAAAATCGAGTATGCCTCGGGGGATTTACCACGCGCTGGAGCGGTCTCAGTGAAAAATATTCTTAAGAATCCCGGGCTGGAAAATGCCGGGTTGGCCGCCTCATTCAACAATAACGGCGCATATGGTGTCGTCCATGTCCCGCCCGGATGGTCATTCGTTTACCGCAGCAACGACGTGCTGAGGATGATCGACCTGCCCAAGGAGGGCCAGTATCCTATCGAGATCGTAGACCGCCCGCCGCAGGTACATCCGAATGACGACTTTGAGGGCGCGCTCTATCTGGAAACCAATTCCTATACCGGCATGGCCGGTTTTCGCCAGCGCGTGCCGGTGCGCGCCAACCAGTATTATCTGGCGGGCGTGCGGCTGAACGTCTTTGTCGTAGCCAACGAACCGGCGATTAACGCCGTGCGCTGCAAGATCCGCATCCATCACCGGGATGGCGTAGCGGAAAGCGACTGGTTTTATGTGCCAGCAGATCGCTACGGCGACCCGCTGGAAATGCTGGCTCCGCTGGTTGTTGCGGCTCACAATGGCGAGATCGGCTACGAGTTTCTGGCCGAAATCATCTGGCCGCTGGTTTCGGTCAAGTTCTACATCCACGAACTCAGACTAATGGAAGTCGGGCGCGAAAGCGGCAAACCGATGTGGATCGCGCCGTTTCGCACGGGCCGCGTTTAAGCGCTGCAGACGCGCAGCTTTTACCGCAGGGCCTGCTGCACCAGTTGCTCGATATTGGGCTGGGGATGCGCGCCGACCAGCTTGCCAACCGGCTCGCCATTCCTGAACATCAGCAACATCGGAATGCTCATGGCGCGGTAGCGGCTTGCGGTCGCCGGGTTTTCGTCCACATTGAGCTTGGCGACTTTGATCCGCCCCGCGTATTTCTGCGCCACGCGGTCGAGCACCGGCGCGACCATATGGCATGGCCCGCACCATGGCGCCCAGAAATCGACCAGCACCGGAAGGTCGCTCGATAGCACTTCGCGGTGGAACGTCGTGTCGGTGACATGAACCGGCGCAGCGCCGCTGCCTGCGCGCGCGGCGGCTTCGGCAGCGGTTTCCACAGGTTTCGGCCCTTGCCCAAGCATGAAATCGACATGGGCTTCCAGATCTTCAGGCTGAATGTTCGCGGCGCGTGACTCGATTTCCCCGCCATCAAATGTCAGTAGCGCGGGCAGCGCCGGGCGGTCGAAGCGCTGGTACGTCGCCGGGTTTTCCGCGACGTTCACGCGGGCGAAGAGCAACTCGCCGGCATGTTCGCGCGCCTCGCGGCTGAGCGCCTCTTCCAGCGGCCTGTTGGGACGATCGTACAACACCAGCACGACGGGCAGTTTCTGGCCCAGCACCTTGTCCAGATTCCGGTCGTCGGTGGTAATCGGCGTGTCGTAAACGGGCATAGGCATCACCCACTATTCGTCACATTTTCCGCAATTATAGACGCCGCAAAACGCGAGAATCGTACGCCGCATGGCGTGCAGCGATACGGCATTCTGCCTGTATCGCTGCACGCCGGCCTAACCCTATTGCTGACCGGCGGGCACGAAGCCCAGCAGGGTGCGCGGGTAGCGGTCAGTGACGATCAGGAAGCCGCGGTCGTCCAGCCTGACAATGCCCTCCCAGTTGCGCCCCTGACTGTCGGCGGTCATACGAAGCTGGATCGGGGCGACATCGGCAATGGTGATGCCCTGTTCGGTATAGTCCAGCGCGACGAGGCGCTCGTAGCCGTCGAATTCGGCCTGACTTTCGCCCATGCCCCAGCGCTCGAAGATCGGGTCGCTGTCAACCGCCAGAAAATCCTCGCCGGGGAAGAAATAGTTGGGAACCCACAGGCGTCCGTTTTCGTCCGGCTGGGTGGCGTCGGTCACGCGGAACTCGATATTTTCGAGCGGGATGGTGCTGACCTCGCCGCTGGGCAAATCAATGACATAAGCCTGCGGGGCGGGGTTGACGCCCGCGCCGTTGGCTTCATACAGCGCAACGACTTTATCGCCCGCTACGAACAGCGCTTCGTAGGACATGTTGTCGAACGGTGTCTGAGGCGGCAGGGCGATACGCCGGTCGAGCCGCAGATGAATGGCGCGCAGGTCTTCCTCGACCGAGCCCCAGACAATATAGCCGCGCATGGAGGTATCGTCCTCGCTCACCGTGTCGGCTTCAATCGTCAGGAAAACCTGATCGTCGGCAAAGGCGTTCGGCGCGTCGACGAAGACAATCGCCTCGAAACCGTCGAACGCCACCTCAAACCCGCTGACCGTATCGACGATGTCCGGGCCGTAGATCGGTACGGGGAACGGTTCGAGCGGCTCTGGCGAATCGGATGCCAGATAATCGAGGATGTCTTCCTTTTCCAACGCGAACAGCATGCCTGAAATTTCGTCGGTGGCGTAAAGGAAGGAATTTTCGGTCAGCAGAACCAGATAATCCCCATACCATGCCAGACCGGAAATTTCGGCTTCACTGGCAGCGGCGGGGCCGGCAAGTTCGATGAAGACGATATCGGTTTCGGGCGCTGCCGTTTCGGTCGCTTCAGGCGTCGCCACCGGATCGTCCTGAGCGAGCGTCATGCCGGCGCTCAGGGCGACCAGCATCACCAGCGCAAACAGTCTGAAGCAGGTATTTTTCATTTTCCTCCTCCGTGCCATCAAACGTAAACGCCTGAAAATGACATGCCACATTTATTATGCCTGAATTCAATCAGCGATACCTGACGACGGCTTTATGGCCATGTTAACGGCGTGTCATAGACCCCACGCCTAAAGGCGGGGGCTTGTCCCTGGC
>QGUR01000242.1 GCA_003242205.1 Chloroflexota bacterium
GCGTGTGGCCCGCTTGTTCTCCCCACATGGCCCACAAAAAAGCCCTCCCTTTACGCTCAATCAGCCGTTGTCCCTTTTACGGGAATGGCCCAAATCCTTGTTGGAACCGGTGGCGGCGACACCAGAGCGCAGCTAGCGCCCCATGTCGCGCCGGTGATCGACATGCTGCTGGCGCGCAGGTCGCCTGACTGCGGGCTTTTCCCGACCGACGAAACGCCCGCCGATGACCCGATTGCCCTGCCCTACCATCTCTCCAGCCACATTCTGTTCTGGCGCGTCTGCAAGAAGCTGCAGCAAGCGGGGATTGAAGGGCCGTGGGATGAACTGGCCGATGATCTGCGCTCAGGCATTGCGCGCCATTTCATCGCGGAGCGAGACGGCGTGACCCTCTACGCCTATGCGACGGACGGGCGCGGCAACCATCACTTCTATCACGATGCCAACGACCTGCCGCTCGCGCTGGCCCCGTACTGGGGGTTCATACCGCCCGACGACGCCATCTGGCGTGCAACGATGGACTTCGCCTTTTCGGATGCCAATACCGGCGGCGCTTACGGCGGTCAGCTTGGCTCAGTCCACACGCCGGCTCCGTGGCCGCTGGGGGATATTCAGGAACTGCTCTTTGCTGGTGTTACCGGCGACACGCAACGCGGCGAACGTGCTCGTTCTCGCCTGTGGCATGCCGCACAGCGAGACGGCGCGTTGCCCGAAGCCTATGACCCGATCACAGGCGAAGTGGTTTCGCGCCACTGGTTCGGCTGGCCTAATGCAGCCTATGCTGTCTACATCCTCGGAGGTTTTGTCGAATGAGAATCGGTTTCGTCGCAACGCGGCTGGCGGGCGTTGACGGTGTTAGTCTGGAAGTCGCCAAAATGCGCCAGGCACTTGAAGCTATGGGGCACGAGGTCTTTTACTGCGCGGGACAACTGGACGCCGATGCGCCGCCGGGGCGGCTGGTTCCGGCCATGCACTTCAAAGATCCGGTCGCGCGCGAGCTACACGATGAAGCCTTCTCCACTATCAATCCATCGCCTGCCCTTTTCCGGCGCATTTACGAACAGGCCGATTTCATCCGCGGCGAACTGGAGGCGTTTGTCGAAACACACGGCATTGACCTCATCATTCCCGAAAACGCCTGTACGATACCGATGAATCTGTCGCTGGGCATCGCCATTGCCGATCTGGTGAAACGCACGCGCATCAAAACACTGTGCCATCACCACGATTTCTACTGGGAGCGCGCGCGGTTCATCGCCAATGGCATTCAGGACATCCTCGACGAAGCCTTCCCTCCACGGCTGGAACCGATCCGGCATCTGGTCATCAACACGCCGATGCAGCGGCGGCTGCATTCCTGGCGCGGCATCTCGTCGCTTTATCTGCCAAACGTCTTTGATTTTGAAAATCCGCCCCCGCCGCCGGACGACTATGCGCTCACATTTCGCAGCGAACTCGGCCTCAGCCAAGACGATTTGATCGTCCTGCAGCCGACGCGCCTCATCCGCCGCAAGATGATCGAAAAAGCGGTCGAACTGATGCGGAAGCTGAACGATCCGCGGCTGGTGCTGCTGATCACGGGCTATGAAGGCGACGAACCGGGCTATTACGGTTCCTGGCTGGCCGAAGAAAGCGCTCGCGCCGGCATCCGCCACCGTTTCATCGGCGATTATGTCGATTCCCTGCGCGGAGAGCGAAACGGCCACAAAGTCTATACGCTGTGGGATATTTACCCGCAGGCGCACTTCATCACCTATCCCAGCGACTACGAAGGCTTCGGCAATGCGCTGGTTGAAACGATCTACTTCCGCAAGCCGTTCATCGTTCACACCTATCCCGTCTATCTGGCCGACATCAAGCCGCTTGGCATTCAGGCCGTCGAGTATCACTATGACCTGACGGACGATGTGCTGGCAGCCACACGCCGACTGATCGATGACGCGGCCCTGCGCGAACGCATGGTCGAGCAGAATTACGCTATCGCCGCATGCCATTTCTCGTACGACGTTCTCAACCGGACACTGACTCAGGCACTGGAATCGTTCGATGACCACCGATTCTGCTTTTGAACGCATCCGCGCGCTGCTGACAGAATTGTACGGGCCGCATGAGGCGGAAATCGCCGAGACGAAGCTGCGCCGGCGGTTGGAAAACGCACGTATCCCCGCGCCGCGCACACGCGAGCGTTTTTCCGAACGCGACATCACGCTCATCACCTATGGCAACACCTTGCTGCGCGATGGAGAAGCGCCGCTGGCAACATTGTATGATTTTCTCTGCCGGCATCTCATCGGGACCATTTCGACCGTTCACATCCTGCCCTTTTTCCCGTACTCGTCGGACGACGGCTTTTCAGTCATAGATTACTACGCCGTCAATCCGGCGCTTGGCACGTGGGATGATATTGCGCGTATCGGGCAGCACTTCCGGCT
The DNA here is from genome assembly GCA_003242205.1 of Chloroflexota bacterium. Taxonomy (GTDB): domain Bacteria; phylum Chloroflexota; class Anaerolineae; order Aggregatilineales; family Phototrophicaceae; genus ZC4RG36. The sequence goes on from QGUR01000242.1 coordinate 2,430, forward strand.
CATGTTCGACGCCGTCGTGAACCATATGTCCGCGCAAAGCGACTGGTTCAAGGCGTTCCTGCGAGGAGAGCCGGAGTTTCAGGACCTGTTTTTTGTCGAGTCGCCGGAGACCGATCTGTCCTCGGTCACACGACCGCGCACGACGCCGCTGCTGACCGCCTTTGAAACGGCAAGCGGGCAAACGATCCACGTGTGGACGACCTTCAGCGCCGATCAGGTCGACCTCGACTTTCGCAGCCCGAACACCCTGCTGCGTATCCTCGACGTGCTGCTCTATTACGTGGAACGCGGAGCTGACGTCATTCGTCTGGACGCGATTGGCTTCCTCTGGAAAGAACCCGGCACGACGTGCATTCACCTGCGCCAGACGCACGCCATCGTGCAACTGATGCGAGCCACGCTGGACGCCGTCGCGCCGCACATCGTGCTGATTACCGAAACCAACGTGCCTCACGCCGAGAATGTCTCGTATTTTGGCGATGGTCACAATGAAGCCCAGCTTGTCTACAATTTCACGCTGCCGCCGCTGCTGCTCTATACCCTGCTCTCCGGCAACGGCGAGCAACTGGCAACATGGATAAACAGTCTGGAAACGCCATCCGACCAAACGACGTTCTTCAACTTCACCGCCTCGCACGATGGCATCGGTGTTCGCCCGGTCGAAGGCATCCTCGACGCCAGCGACCTCCAACGCATGATCGAACACGTCGAGCGCATAGGCGGGCGGATTTCCTATCGCAACAACCCTGATGGAAGCCGCAGCCCCTACGAACTGAACGTTACGTACGTCGATGCCGTGGCCAATCCCGACGAAACGCCCGCCGAGCACATCCGGCGATTTCTGCTCAGCCAGGCCGTGATGCTGGCGCTGGCAGGTGTCCCTGCGGTTTACATTCACAGCCTGCTCGGTAGCCGTAATGATCTGGAAGGCATGGCCGTCAAAGGCCACAACCGGGCCATCAACCGCGCCCAGCTTCAACTGGATCAAATCGAGGCCGAACTGGACGACCCGCAGTCATTCCGCGCGCAGATCTTTCACAACTATCTGCATCTGATTCAGCAACGGATCAGGCACTTCGCTTTTCACCCCAATGGAGCGCAGCGCGCGTTTACCCGTAACGATGGTCAGGTGTTGATCATCGAACGCACGGCCCCCGACGAAAGCGAACGCATACTTGCCCTGCACAACCTCACATCGCGGCCACAGACAGTGGCTCTGGACCGGGCCGGTGGACGGGATATACTAGCGGAACAAGCGATCGTGGCGGACAACGTCGAGCTTGAGCCATATGCGGTCCGCTGGATTTTGTTTCAATTGTAGTATTCATCCCCCATGACCACCTACGCGCCTGCCGGTCGCTCGTCTGCGAGCGCCCGGCGGGCCGGGTATGTATTTCAGGAGTACAGGATGCAACCGCTCATTCTCGTCACCAATGACGATGGTATCTATTCGCCCGGCCTCCACGCCGCCGCCGAAGCTGTCGCGCCGCTGGGCGAACTGCTCATCGTCGCGCCCCGCCACCAGCAAACGGCCATGAGCCGATCGCTGCCTTCCGGGCCGGAATACGGTATCATCGAAGAAATCGAGCTTGAGATTCTCGGCCAGCCCCGGCGGGCATACGCGGTCTACGGATCGCCCGCGCTGGCGGTCGTACATGGCGTGATGGAGATCGCGCCGCGCCAGCCGGCGCTGTGCGTCAGCGGCATCAACTATGGCGAGAACATTGGCATGACCATCTCGGTCAGCGGAACCGTCGGCGCGGCGCTTGAAGCTAGCGTCCTCGGCATTCCGGCGCTGGCCGTATCTACCGAGACAGATATGTCGATGCATCACTCGGCCAACTATGGTGAGGTCGACTGGAGCGCAGCCCGGCATTTCACCGGCGTATTCGCGCGCCGCATTCTCGAAAATGGCCTGCCGCCGGAGGTCTCCGTAATCAATATCAACGTCCCCCGCACGGCAACCCCCGAAACCGAGGTACGCGTGACGCGCCAGAGCCATCAGGCCTACTATTACTACACCAAGCCAGAGAAACGCCCTTTCAACACCGGTTTTCGCGTGCGTGTGACCAACACCGTCGATCCCGCGAAGGTCGAACCGGACAGCGATATTCAGGCCTTCGTCTTTGACCGGGTGGTTTCGGTGACGCCGCTGACCGGCAATATGACCGCGCCGGTCGATCTCGCCGGCTGGTCGCGCATGTTTCTGAACGGCAGTCGCGGCGATTCCTCCAAAGGTTGACTTGACTCGATCTTTCGGATGATAGCCGCGCCGCTACCGCCGGATGAGCAGATATTCAGCGCTGAGTAGGATACAGGAATCCACCGCCAGCCCGATGAACCGCCCGCCGGATCAGGCTTTAATGATGCCATCTTTGATCCTTACGGATGCATACGGAGGTTCATCCATGAGCACCGAATCCCTGGCCCGGCAGTTTAACGACGTCGACCGGCGGGTAACACGGCTGCTGGCGCGTCATAGTCTGGTGTTGCTACGAATTTCCATCGGCATTGTCTTCCTCTGGTTCGGCGCGCTGAAACTGGTTCCGGGCATGAGCCCTGCCGAACCGCTCATCCGCGCGACGATCACCTTCCTGCCGATGAACCTGTTCCTGCCTTTCCTGGCCGTGCTGGAGATGACCATCGGCCTCGGCTTTATCACCGGCAAGTTCAAGCGGCTGACAGTGTTGCTGCTCCTCGGTCAGATGGCAGGGGCCATGTCGCCGATTGTGCTCGCGCCGGATCGCATCTGGGCCGATTTCCCGTTCGTCTTCACGCTGGAAGGCCAGTACGTCGTCAAGGACATCATTCTCGTCAGCGCGGGTCTGGTCATTGGCGCGACCGCGCGCGGCGGCGGCCTGACGAGCGACCCCGTGGTTCTGCGCGAAAGCCTGAAGCGCGGCACTCAGGAAATTCGAGCGCTGTTCGGCATCAAAAACTAGCGGTGAGTCAAAAAAGCCCGGTACGAAAGCGTACCGGGCTTTTTTGTTACCCTGTGGATAGCCTCACGCCGTCGGGATCACAACACGGATGGTTGTGCCGCGGCCCGGTGCGCTATCGACCGAAAACTCGCCTTTCACCTGAGCCACCCGTTCCGCCATGGTGTGCAGCCCGTAGTGCCCCGGTTTCAGGTCGGAAGGATCAAAACCAATGCCATCATCCTCGATTTCGAGCTGGCAATGATCGTCGCAGCACTCAAGGCCGATGTTTACGTGTCGCGCCTGAGCGTGTTTGACCGTGTTGTGCAGCGCTTCGCGCGCCACCAGATACAACGCCTGTTTGATCTCCAGCGACAACTCCGGTTCGTCGCATAGATCGGTGCTGACCTGAATACCATGCCGCGCCCGCATTGACGACGCCTGCTTCGCCAGCACGGTCACCAGCCCTTCGTTTTCAATCGATTCGGGGCGCAACTGGAAAATCAGCGCCCGCATCTCGGTCAGGCCGGCCTCGGCCTGAGACAGCACGTAGTCAAGCGGTTCGGCAACGCGCGAGGGATCGCGATCGAGCAACATGCGCGCGGTACGTGCTCCCAGACCGATGCCGTACAACGCCTGCGATACGGAGTCGTGCAACTCGCGGGCCAGCCGGGCGCGTTCTTCAAGCACCGCCAGCGCCTGAGCTTTCTCATACAAGCGCGCGTTTTCGACCGCTACGGCGATCAGGTCCGTCAGCGTGCCCATCACCTGAATGTCGGCTTCCGCAAAGCGGTGCGCTTCGCTGGACGCCAGATACAACACGCCAATCAGTCGACCCGCCAGCACCATCGGCACAGCCATCTCTGAACAGGCAGGCTTCCCCTCGTCCGCCAAATTGAGGATCAGGCCACGCCGCTCGCGGGCTGCGCGGGCGATCAGATCGGTTTCATCGTCAATGGAAATGCTGTGCTGGATTGGCGTGACCGGCTGCGCCGAGGCCTGCCGGTCGGTCGCAAGCTTCAGCCTTTCGCCCGCCTCGTCGAGCAGATAGACGTTCGCCTGCTGCAAATTGAAATTTGCCTGCGTCAGCGAGCAAACGGTGTGCAGCAACTCGTCGACGTTCAGGCGCGTCGTCGCGGCAGCGCTGACCTTGGCGACGGTTTCCAGTTCGCGGGCGCGCGCCTCGGTTTCGCGCCGGGCCTCTTCCTCGGCCAGATAAGCGCGGCGGCTGGTGACAACCGAACTCAGCCGCTGCACCAGCGCCTGAAAGACATACTCTTCTTCAGCGCTGATTGCATGTGCTTCTGACCAGGCAATCGTAATCACACCCTGCCAGCGAAAACCGCTATGAAGCGGGATGACTACCAACGCCTGCCAGCCAGCGGCCCTAAACTGGGACCGCAGATCATCATTCAGGCGCGAATCGCTCTCTATATCGCTGATCAGCAGCGCGGAGCGCGGAACGCCCGGCCACAGGGCAATAACAGCAGCCTCCATAATGGCGTTGCGGTGTTCCGGGCGTCCGAGCGCGGTGACTTCGCCCTGCCGCCATACAGCCCGGTCCACAGCATGTACGGCACTGCCCCGCCCCGGCACGTCAATATACGTCAGCATGATGCTGGCAGGATCGTGCCGGGCCGCATAGAGTGCCACTGCGGCCACCAGATCCGTTTCTGTCTCGGCCCGCGAGAGCGCGTCGTTGACATCCAGCAACAACTCGGCCCGGTATGCGCGTTCGCGGGTCGCTTCAAACAGGCGCACCGCGTCGATCACCGGCGTCGCCTGTTGCTGCAAGGCTGTGTAAATGCGGCGGTCACGCGCTTCGAACTGGACAGGAGCAGTCCAGGCAAACATCAGCAAGCCGATCCAGCGCCCCTGACTGTTC
>QGUR01000243.1 GCA_003242205.1 Chloroflexota bacterium
GGGTGCGGAAAAACCCTCCCGGGCAAGATGCCCGTCGGGCCGTCGGCTCAAAGGGCGCGTAAATCTCGATGGAAGTCGGAACCCACTCGCGCAGCGTCACATAGCCGCGCTCGAACGCCAGCTTCACGGTCGTTTGCTCGGTTTTGCCGGAGTGCGTAAAGCCGTGATAGAAGTGCGCGGCGGCCTCGCCAAACCGGGCAATCGCCTCGACACGGTCGATCGCGCCGTCGTTGCGCGCCAGCGCCTGTGCGCCGGCAATTTCGCCACGTTCGCCGCTCACCCACGCGAAGGCGTCGAAGAAATGCACGCCGTGTTCGACCCAGATACCGCCGCTTTTCGAGACATCCCAGAACCAGTGGTCAGGCGGCAAATTCAGTCCGGCGGCGTGGTTAATCAGGTCCATGTGCAGCAGCCTGCCGAGCACGCCATCGCGCCGCAGGTTAGCCGCTGCCTCCCAGAACGGATTACGCCGCATGACGTAATCAATCGTCAGGCGCACGCCCTGCTGCTCGACGGTTTCCAGTACCTGCCGCGCCTCGTCCAGCGTCATCGCCAGCGGCTTCTCAGCGAAGATATGGCGTCCGGCGCGCGCTGCCGCCACTGCCTGCGGAGCGTGCAGGAAGGGCGGCGTGTTGAGCGCAACGATTTCCACGCGCGGGTTGTCGAGCATGTCCTCAAGCGAGGCATAGGCTGCCGCCTGATATTTCGCGGCGGCAGCTTCGGCGCGGGCGCGGTCGACATCGGCGACCGCCACGACCTGCACTTCGGGCATGTCGTGAAATGCATCCAGACAGAAGACGCCATACGCCCCCGCGCCTACGAGGCCAACGCCAACAGCTTCCATGCCGGTCATTCTCCCCGCCGCGCGAACTCGACCACATCGGCGAACGGCGCGGTCGCCAGCCCGATCAGGCGGTCGGCTCCCGCGTAGTAAAACCAGAGCTCGTCGCCGACGACATTATTGCTGCACGAGAAAACGACATTCGGCACGTCGCCGCGTATCTCCCACGTTTCGCGCGGCTCGATGATAGTCGTCTTCGGGCGGTGCAGCACGCGCGTCGGGTCTTCGAGATCGAGCAGGGCGACGGAGTGGCGGTAGACATGTTCCGGTCCATAGCCGTGATAGAACAGCAGCCAGCCGTGCTCGGTCTTGATCGGCAGGCCGTTGGCCCCAATGCTCTTGCTGGCCCACGGCACATCATCCAGCGGCGTCATGAGGATCTTGTGGTCGGTCCATGTGACCAGATCGTCGCTGAAGCCGATCCAGATATTGGGCGGCCGACGGTGCAGAATGGCATAGCGCCCGCCGATCTTTTCGGGAAACAGGACGTGATCCTTGTTGCGCTGTTTCTCCAGCGGCCCGATGTCGACCCAGTCGATCAGATTCTTCGACTGGGCGATCATCGGGTAATACTCGTTGGCTCCGTAGGCGGTATACGTCATGTAGAAACCGCCGTCGAGTGGCGTCACGCGCGGGTCTTCGACGCCGCGATAGTCTTCCGCGCCCCGGTGCGGAACGAGGACCGGCTGTTCGAGCCGGTTCCAGTGCAGGCCGTCCAGACTGACGGCATAGCCAATGCGCGAAACATAGTCGACGCCCTGGGCGCGATAATGCATATGAAACAGGCCGTTATGCTGCGTGACGGCGCAGTTAAAGACGTTGACGGCCTCCCACTCGTGCAGCGGGTTAGGGTACATCAACGGGCTTTCAGGGTGGCGCACAAGCTCCAGGCGCATGATCGTCCTTTCGGGAATTATCCGTCCTGATTTCCGGCGGTTTCGGTCCACGAGGTTTCGCCGGTCAGCGTGTTATACGTTAGCGTGATGGTTCGCCCATCGGGATGCTGGAGTACGCGGCGAGCGGTAACGGGCTGGATGTAGAAGGCGTCGATTTTGCTCATACCCGGGTTTTCGCCTTCTTCGCCCGCATAGCGATACCGGATCAGGTTTTCACCGGCTTGCAGGCGAATCGGTTCGGGCGTGACCAGATCGAGCCAGAAATGATCGCTGTCGGGCGAGATCGATTCGTTCAGGATGATCGGGTCGCTGTCGTTGATCCGGATTTCCAGCGCGACCTGTGGCGTGACATTATCCGGCAGATCGACCCCCGGCTCGCCGAGGATGAGCGAGAGCAGATTGGCTGCCACGTCGGGGTCGCGCCCGGTCAGGTCCATGAACGAGTTGCCGCCCACGCCGCGTCCGGCTTCGAAGCCGAAAATCATCCCGGTTTCCGGCCGGTCAATATCGAGCGCTGCCCAGGGGATAGCCGCTTCGTAAACATAACCCGCGCCGGTCGGTTGCCAGCCAAGGACCGCGCCTTTGACGAACCCGGTTCCGATCCAGTCCCACACCTGCGGGCCGTCGGGCGTCTGCGCCAGCGTGAACTTGGCCGATAGGCGTTGCGCGTCGGGCTGGTTGGTCACGTAAACCCACAGCGCATCGCCGGAAACGACGCCGCGCAGCGTGCCGGTTTGCTCGTGTTCGGGGTCGCGGACGTCCACCAGCAGGTAGAGGTGGTCGTCATCCCATGCGAGCGTGACACGGTGGCTGTCAACTTCCGGCCCCTGCCACAGCCCGGCTCCGCGTAGGAACTGACGGGCGGTGTCGGAAACGAGCGCGGGCAAATCATCGGGCCAGTCGTCGCCGCTGCCGTCGATTTCCGGCGGCGTATCCACGCGCCAGACGACGTTGGCGTCGCTGCTGGCCGCCTGTCGCATGTGGGCGATGTAGACCAGATATTCGTCGCTGGCCTGTTCCGGCGTCAGCTCAAGGGCGACGCGCATGCGCTGGCCTTCGCCCAGCCCGATATAACGCCCGCCACTGACATAGCCTTCGCCTGTCCAGTCCGCCGGGAAATAGGTCGGCGTGCCGACGACGCGCTCGCCCGCTTCCGCCTGCACGATGAAATAGCGATTGCCGCCGGTTTCCACGACCTCCAGATAGTCGAGCGCTTCGGGGATTTCGGCCAGCGCGATCATGCTCATCAGGCCCTCGATGGTGCTTTCCGCGCCGGCGTTGCGGTTGACGCGAAACTCGGTCGGGCCGTTGATGCCGTCATAGACGCGCCCGGTTTCCGGGAAATACATTTGCACGCCGGCCATGTTGTTGCCGAAATACCAGCTTCCCGCCAGCCCGGCGTAACGCGCATACTGAATATCGCCGGTCGCGCGGTAGAGCGCCGCGTAGGTCTGGACGATCATGTTGGTTCCGTAGGCGATCTGTTCCAGCCGGTAGGGCACGACGCCGATGTGACGAAAACGCTCGAAGGCAAGCTGGCGCAGCAGGAACGAATTGGCGTCTGCCGCCGCCGACTCGATCCAGTCTTCGCGTTCCATGACCATGCCGGCGACGACCAGCGCGTGGGTCATATGCGCGCCCCAGTCGTGCCAGAAGCCGGGGGCATTGGAACGCGTGGGATGCATGCCAAAGTGTGGGACGTTGTGACCCCCCGCCCGGTATTCCGCGTGGCCTTTGGCGTTTTGCTCGATCGGCGTGGCGGTCGGTTCGTTGGGCGGGGCCGGCTGGTGGGCGGCAAGCCCGAGCAGCCCCACCGCCGCGACCGCCGGCTCGCTGGCTGGGATCCATGCCGGAATGCGGAACCCGTGTAGCTCGTTGTACTGGCCGTAGTTGCTGAGCGTGCGCCCGATGGCGCTTTCGGTACGGAGATAGGCTTCCGCCAGCGTGTCGGCATAACCGGCATCGACGGCGTCGAAAACCCGCACGCCTTCGCCGAGCGACCACAGGCCGCGCATGGCCCACCAGCCTAAGCTCCGGTAACTGGTGTTGCCATGTTCGTTGATCGTGCCGGCGCGGTCGGTGACGAAGTTGTAGAACTCGCCGTTTTCCGTCTGCATGTACATGACGAAGTTCAGGCACAGCCGCGCCAGTTCAAGCAGCGATTCATCGCCCGTACGCTCGTATTCCCACAGATAGACGACGGCGGCCCGCGCCACGTCGTCGACGGCGCTCAGGCCTTCCCCGGCGGCGTCGACCCACTCGTATTCCGGATACTCGGAATAGATATGCACGAGCGCCATTTCGGTCCCGTCCACCACGACCGGCTCGGTCAGAAACTTCAGGTGGTCGAGGTTGACCAGATCGCCGCTGGCGGTCACGCTGTCCTCTCCGGCGAAGCTCACGCCGCCCGGCGCGACCAGCAGCGCGAGCAGACCGCAGATCAGCAACAGGCCGGCACGTCTCATGACATTATCCCTTCACCGCGCCGATGTTCAGCCCTTCGATGAACTGCTTCTGCGCCAGGAAATACAGCAGCAGTACCGGCGCGGTCATCATCGTCGCCATCGCCATCATGTAATGCCATTGTGGCGCTTCGCCGCGCGATAGCGACTGGTCGAAGAAGCGCATCGCCAGCGCCAGCGGGAACATCTGCGGCGTGCTGATATAGAGGATCGGCCCCTGAAAGTTGTTCCAGTTGGCCTGGAACGACAGGACCGCGATTGCCAGCAGAACCGGGCGAATGAGCGGCAGCATGATGTGCCAGTAGATCTGGGCGACGTTCGCGCCGTCGATGATGGCCGCTTCCTCCAGCTCGCGCGGGATAGACAGGAAGAACTGCCTCATCAGGAAGACGTACAGTGGCCCCCATGCGAAGAGCGACGGCCATGTAAGCGGGTCATAGGTGTTCAGCAGCCCAAGCTCGCGCCAGATGAGGAAGCTCGGCACGCGCGTCACGATGCCGGGGATCATGACGGTTGCCAGCATCAGGCCAAACAGCAGATTGCGCCCGCGCCACTCGAAGCGGGAGAAGCCGTAGGCCACCAGCGACGCGCTGAAGATCTCGCCGAACATGGCGAGGATGGTGATGAACAGGGTATTGCCTATGATGCGGGCGAAGGACATACCCGGCGCGACCGAGCTGAGCCGCTCCCAGACGTCAATATAATTGCGCGGCACGGCGGGATTGGGGATGAAATCGACGCGCCCGGTGAATAGCTGATCGGGCGTTTTCAGCGAGGTCGAGATCATCCACAGAAACGGCACGATGACGATAGCGCCGCACAGGATAAGCAGCAGATAGATCAGCGCCTGCCGGATCTGGAATGGTCGCTGGGGCGGCGGCGGCTCTTGCAAAAGAGGATCGCTTCTCAGGGTGGTCGCTTCTGTCGTCATCGTTATGCCTTCTCACGCTGGCCCTGGTAGAACACCCAGAACTCGGATGAGCGGAAAATCAATGCGGTGAGCGCCAGAATAATCAGCAGCAGAATCCACGCCATGGCCGAAGCCATGCCCATGTTCCGTAACGTAAACGCTTCCTGATAAATCAGCCAGTTCACAAACGTGCCGACCGATTCCGGCGTCTGGATGAAGGCCGCCAGCTCGAAAATCTGGAGCGCAGCGATGGTGGACGTTACGAGGTTATAGAACAGCGCCGGGCTGAGCATGGGGATGGTGACGTGGCGAAACTTCGCCCAGTTGCCCGCGCCGTCAATCGACGCCGCTTCGTACAGTTCCTGCGGAATGCCTTTCAGCCCGGCCAGCAGGATCACGGAGTTCGCGCCGAAGACACCCCACAGGCCGATAATGACGAAGGCCGGCAGGGCGAGGTTGGCATCGGTGAACCAGCGCGGCGGTTCGTTGGTCGTCAGCCGCCAGATAGGTTGTGTCAGCGTGTTAATAATGCCGCTTTGCGAAAACATCCAGCGCCAGAGTAGGGCGGTCGCCACAGCGGGAAGAACGGCGGGCATGTAGTAGAGCACGCGCCAGAAGCCAAGGCCCTTGACCTTCTGGTTCAGCAGCAGCGCCACTCCCAATGCGCCTGCCAGCCCCAGCGGCACGCTGACAAACGCGTACACCAGCGTCAGCCGCATCGAACGCCAGAACGAGGCCGCGCGCGCGCCAAAAACAAAGCCGCCATCGCCGATTTCGACACGAATTATTTCGGAATGGCGGCGGGCCAGCACGTCGGAGCTGCGCTGCTCGCGCGATTCGAGCGTGCCGAAACTGACGTCGAATAACTCCTGATAGTTGCCTAGGCCGATCCATTCCGGCGGGCGAAACAGGTTATATTCGGTAAAGCTCAGATAAAGCGAAGTCCCAATCGTAAAAACATTAAAGACCAGAAAGCCAATCACCCAGGGCGTGACGAGCGCCCGCCCGGTGGCTGCTTCGCGCTTGACACCCAGAGCGATCTGCACCCGATAGACAATGATCATGATGACGCCAACACCAATGGCGACCAGAATGTAACGTATCAGGGTCGGCAGATAGGTGTTGAGCGCGCCGGGATCGGTTGTCATGTGTCGCCTCGTAGATGGTTACAGGACGGGGCCGGACCGGGGAGAGCGAGCCTCTCCCCGGTCGCGGAGTAGAATTTTTACTGCAGCGTCTCTTCCAACTCAGGCCGGACTTCCGCCGCCAGCTCGGCCGGCGTCAGGTCGGTTTCCTTGTTGATGAGCGGCCCCCAGAACTCGCTCCAGAAGACGGAGTCGAACTCGGCATAGTTGCCGAAGATGGGCAGGGCGCGCATGTCCTGCGCCGCGGCGATGATGGCTTCGGCGCTGGCTTCCTTGCGCGGTTCAGACGCTACCAGATGCTCGACCGTACCCTGCGAGATACGCGGCGACACGATCTTCCAGTTGTGGATCCCTTCGGTGATGGCGATCAGCGCGTCGCACAGCAGGTCGGGATTGGACTGCGCCAGCGGCGACGAAGCATTGATCACGGTGCTGGCGTTCCAGGCGAAGGTGGTCTGCGAACCGGTTTCCGGATGCGCCGGAACCGGCACAACGCCGACATCCAGCCCTTCAACCCGATCCAGATCGTCGGCAGCGCCGCCCATGAACATGGCGATACGACCCGCCTTGAACATCTCGGCGAAGCCCTGTTCGGCGATGATGTCGGCGCTCGGCGAGACTTCAGGGTTGTAGGCGGTGCTCAGGTAGAACTCGAACCCTTCCAGAAACTCCGGCGAGTCAATCGGCGCTTCGGTGAAGTCTTCGTTAATCAGCTCACCGCCCGCCTGCCAGACGAAGATGTACGGTGGAGGCCAGCCATTGTTGATGAAGCCCCACTGGTCGGTTTCGCCATCGCCGTCGGTGTCCAGAGTCAGGGCGCGGGCATATTCCATGAAGTCATCCCACGTCCAGTTTTCTGGATCAAAACTCCTCCCAACATGTCCTTTATACAAATCTAACGTGGCGACGAAAAAGGAAAGGGAAATACTAGGGGGCACCCACTCCCTAAACAA
>QGUR01000515.1 GCA_003242205.1 Chloroflexota bacterium
CCCGGGGTCGAGAAACTTCCTCCACGAAACCCGCCCTGTCGGCGGGTTGGAGGTGCGCGGGGGCGCACGCCTTCCGCGAATGTTCCCCAGTGGCTCTACCGCGTTGTGCTGCGGTAGAGCGACAGAGGAATGTCATGGAACTGTAACCTTCCGCTCTTTCGGTACCTTCGGACTATTGTTGTGCGCCATTCTAAAGGCATATAATCGCGGTGGAGATCGGGAGTGATCTGGAAGGGTGTACTCATGCGCAGCCGAAAACGCGGCCAGTCGCTCGTCGAGATGGCGCTGCTTGCCCCCCTGCTGCTGGCACTGCTGTTCGGCATCATCGACCTGTCGTACTACATCTGGGGCTACGTGACGATCTTCAACGCGGCGCGCAACGCCTCGGAGAAGGCGTCCATGCTCCCGCCGTACCCAGAGACGCTGGCGTATGTGTACACAGCCGGGAACGAGGCCCAGTTCGTGAACGACCCGTGCATGCGCACGATCGTCGAGCAGGCGCGGGACGCCAGCGGCCAGTTCCAGATCAATCCGCTCAACGTCAAGATCCGTTATCTGCCCGCTCCTCCCGGTGAGGAGGTGCGCAGAATTGGCCGTCCGATCGAGGTTGTCATCCAGCACGACATCGAACCCCTGACGCCCTTGGTCAACTTCCTCGCTGGCGCGCTCGGCGATGGGACAGGCGTAATGCACGTCAATGCCATCGCCCGGCGGTCAATCGAGAGCCTCGGGAGCAGTCCGAATCCCGAGTATGAGGAGCAGGGCGGCATCGCGTGCAAACGTCTACCATGACGATAGCTGACGCGGGGGGGTCATGCGACGCTCAAGACAACACGCCCAGGCGCTGGTCGAGTTCGCCATCGCCTCGACCCTGATTCTGCTGCTGCTGGCCGCAGCTGTAGACCTCGGTCTGGTGTTCCTGAACATGCAGGGTCTCAGCAACGCAGCGCAGGAGGGCGCACAGTACGGCAGCCGCTTCCTGCGCGTCGATGCAAACGATGTGCCGCAGCTCGACCTCGATGAGATTCGCCAGCGCGTGCGTCTCGAGGCCGGCGCGACAGGCGGGATCAACTTCGTGAATATGCTCGATCTGAACAGCGACGGTATCCCGGATGCGATCGTCACCGACGCCAACGACGATGGCATACCGGACGCTGTCGACACCGACGGCGATGGGCGCCTCGACCTGTTCCAGTACGGCTTCGACGCCAACGGCGACGGCATCGTGGACCAGGTCACGGGCCAGCTCCCGGCGGGCAGCCAGCCCGCCGGCTACCGGCCGCTGATCCAGATGAACGTGAGCAACAAGTACCCGGACCTGTTCCAGTACGGAATCGACACCGATGGCGACGGCCGGCTGGATCAGTTCACCGGGCTTATCCCGGAGGGTAGCCAGCCCGCCGGTTACGAGCGCGTGATCGACCGCTACATCCTGGTCCAGGCCATCGATGACGTGAACCGTGACGGCGACCCCACCAACGACGGCAACGGCATCGCCGCTGACGACGTCGATGGGCTCGACGTGACACCGTGTACCGACCTGGCTAACCCGAACATGGCGTGCTACGTGCGTGTGGTTGTGCTCACCGATCACCAGACCGTCTTTCCGCTGATCGACCCGGTTTGGGATGACAAGGTGCCGCTGCGCTCGGCCTTCGTCCTGCCGCTGCGGTCCGGCTTCCAGCAGCCTGGCTCGCCGACCTTCACGCCGGGCCTGATCACCAACACGCCGACGTTGCCGCCGACCCATACGGCGACGCCGACGGATACGCCGATCCCCACAACTGGGGAGCCGACGAGCCCGCCGACAGATACGCCGGCGACGGTGCCGACCAACACGGTGCCGCCGACGGTCGAGGGTACGCCAACCAACACGCGTACGCCAACCAACACGCGTACGCCAACCAACACGCGTACGCCGACCAATACGCGCACGCCGACGCCGACGCCTTGCCCGCCAGCGG
>QGUR01000516.1 GCA_003242205.1 Chloroflexota bacterium
TCCGAACTCTTCCGGACTCCCGGTCGTTCCAGCAACCCGGACACCGACATCGACTATCCCGACGACCGCCGTTCGGAAATGATCGCCTATACGGTGCGTAAGTATGGCGAGGACAAGGTCGCGGCGATCATCACGTTCGGTACGCTGGGCGCGAAAGCGGCGGTGCGCGATGTTGGCCGGGCGCTCGGCGTACCGCTGGAACTCGTCAATCAGGCGGCGCGACTGATTCCGACGGAGCCAAAACCCAAGCCCGTCAAGGAATACGTCGAGATGAACGCCGAACTGAAGCGGATGTACGAGACGATCCCCGAACTGCGCCATGTGATCGACACCGCCGCCGAGTTACAGGGCATCAGCCGCCACGCCTCGACGCACGCCGCCGGTATCATCGTCGGCGACCGCCCGCTGGTGGAATACATCCCCCTGCACCGCCAGACCAAAGGCGACACCGAAGACAACATACTCAAACAGGTCACGCAGTTCCCGATGGAAACCTGCGAGTCCATTGGCCTGCTCAAAATCGACTTTCTGGGGCTGTCGACCCTCACGCTGATGCGCCGGGCTTGCGACCTGATCGAAAAGCATCATGGCATTCGCTACAACATGAGCAACATCCCCTATCGCCCGACAGGGGACCCGAAACTGGATCGCATGCTGGAAGAAACATTCGAGTTGATCGGACGCGGCGAAACGGTCGGCGTGTTCCAGATTGAAAGTAGCGGCATGCAGCAGATGCTGCGCGGCATGCGCCCGACGCGGTTCGAGCATATTATCGCGGGGATCTCGCTCTATCGCCCCGGCCCGATGGACTACATCCCGACTTACAACAACCGCATGCACGGTATCGAGCCGGTGCATTACCACCACCCCAAGCTGGAAAAGATTCTGGCGGAAACCTACGGCATTCTGGTCTATCAGGAACAGATCATGCAGGTCGCCAGCGAGCTGTTCGGCTACAAGCTGGGCGAGGCCGACCTGATGCGCCGCGCGGTTTCCAAGAAGAAGAAGGAAGACCTGCAAAAGCACCGCGCCATCTTCATGGAGCAGGGGCCGAAGTACGGCGTCGATGAGGAAACCGCTGCAAAGATATTCGATGACATTGAGTTTTTCGCCAACTACGGTTTCAACAAGTGCCTTGTCGCCGAAACAGAAATCGTTGATGCGGCAACCGGCGCGATCTACACCATCGGCGATATTGCTTCCGGCAAGGTCGCCCTGAACGAAACCATAACCTGCGCGGTTGACCAGATGCGGCTACAACGCGGTCGTGTTACCGCCGTCATGAGCAATGGCGTGCGCCCGGTTTACACGCTGACAACGCGCACGGGGCGCAGAATCAAAGCGACCGCCAACCACCCGTTCCTGACGTTCGATGGCTGGCGCAATCTCGAAACCCTCTGCCCCGGCGACCTGATCGCGACGCCGCGCCGCCTGCCGGTTGAAGGCAGCGAGACGTGGGCCGATTACCGGATCGTAGCGCTGGGTCTGGAGGGTAAGGACGCCAGCGAGAAATTCATCCCCGAAGCTGTATTCCGGCTGACGAACGACAATATTGCGCTGCTGATTGCCCGTCTGTGGGACAGCGATGGGCATGTCAATGCACATACAGCGTCCCTGCACTATTCGACGGTTTCAGAACGGCTGGCGCGCCAGCTTCAGCACCTGCTTTTACGCTTTGGCATCGTGTCGCGCCTGTATCGCAAGGATTATCACGATCGGGAAAAACCCTGCACCGGCTATGAATTGCAAGTTCTGGATCGGGAGATGATCCAGACATTCGCCGAGCGCATTGGCAGCCGGTTCTCGAACCAGCGCAAGCGTGAGGCGCTCTCCCAACTGCTTGAGCAGACGCCAGCCCATGATGGCGTGCGCGTTATGCCGCTTGCCGGGCAGCAAATCGTTCATGCGCGCCGGCAGGAACGCGGGCTGACACAGCCTGCGATGGCCGCACAGGCGAATGT
>QGUR01000244.1 GCA_003242205.1 Chloroflexota bacterium
CGCTGGATGTCTGCCGCGCTGAGGTGAACGACGCCTACACCGTAGCGCTCGGCCATGAAATCGGCCACCGTTTTTCGATGGCAGGCGCACAGGATGATGACCGGCTGGCGCTGGAGCAGGGCGTCAAGCTGCGCCGCGCCGGACTCCATATCCGCAATGACGATGCCATCCCCATAACCGCCTTTGAAGTTCCTGTTTCCCAGCGCGCCGATATGAACGTAGCGGCTGCCGAGACTTCCTTGAAGCTGCTTTTGCCTCCAGAGCGGATTGCGCGACGCTGGGGCGATGCGAATATCGGCGACCAGCGCGCCAAGCGCTTCGGCGGCGCGCAGCAGATCGTTCGGGCGCAAGCCGGTGTAGCCGGCGGTATAGAGCGTGTGGCGTTCGGACATGGGCAGGCCAGGGCTTGCCCCCGGCGCATGTTACTGGCCGGGGGCGCGGAGAGCGGGTACTAGTCGAGTTCGGCCAGCTCGTCGGGCGTTAGCGTCAGGCCCAGAATGTTGTAGCCGGCGTCGACGTGAATGATCTCGCCGGTCACGGCGCTGCCCAGATCGGAGGCCAGATACAGCGCGGTATTGCCGACGTCCTCGGTCGTGACCAGCCGGCGCAGGGGAGAGACCTGCTCGGAATACTTCAGCATCAAGCGGAAGCCGGGGACGCCAGCGGCGGCCAGCGTCTTGATCGGCCCGGCGCTGATCGCGTTGACGCGGATGCCCTTCGGCCCCAGATCGTTCGCCAGATAGCGCGTGATCGTCTCCAGCGCCGCCTTGGCGATGGCCATGACGTGATATTTGGGCATGACCTTTTCGGCGGCGTAGTAGGTGAGGCTCAACATGCTGCCGCCCTCGGTCATCAACGGCTCGGCGCGTCTGGCCATGGCGATCAAGCTGTAGGCGCTGATGTCGAGCGCTGTTTTGAAGCCTTCGCGCGAGATGTTGACAAACCGCCCGCCCAAATCTTCGCGGTTGGCGAAAGCGATGCTGTGAACGAGCGTGTCGATCCTGCCGAAACGCTCGCGGATACGCTCGAACGTCCGGTCGAGCGCCTCGTCATCGGTGACGTCGCATTCTTCAACGAAGTCGCAGCCGATTTCTTCGGCCAGTGGAAGAACACGCTTTTTCAGCGCTTCTCCGGCATAGCTCAGGCCGATGGTCGCGCCTTCTTCGTGGAAGCGGCGCGTGATTCCCCAGGCGATTGAATTTTTGTTGGCAACGCCAAAGACAATCGCGACTTTTCCGTCCATCAATCCCATAGTCAATTTCTCCTCAAGCGTCGTGCAGGGCCGCGCGGGCTGCCCTCATGCCGGCTCTGGCTGCTGCCGCTGGCAGGTCGGGCAGCAGGCTGTGGTCATTATGGTACGCTCTAATGTAACACTCCGGAGAGTCCGCCGCTACGTAGCGGTCGTTTGCATCCAGGGCTGGCGGCGCGTAACATCATCAGATAGATTGCGCCCGTAACAGCCGACTCAAGAGAGAGGGTTGCGTGACACACCTGCACAACGAACCGATTTATGTCGTCGTCGCGATGGATTTTTCCGACCAGATTATTGACGAGCTGCGTTCGATCTCGCCCCAGCTTCAGATCGAGCGGCATTTCCCCAAAGTGCCTGATAAGGTGTGGGAAAAGGCCGAGGTGCTTTACACCTCTTCCATCGTGCCGGACCCGGCGCAAGCGCCACGGTTGCGCTGGATTCAGTTGAACAGCGCCGGGGTCGATCATCTTGCCGATCATCCCGTCATGAAGGCCGAAGACGTGATCATCACCAGCGCCAGCGGCATTCATGCGGTGCAGATTTCCGAGTACTGTCTGGGGATGATGCTGGCCTTCAACTACAAGATTCCCACGATGCTGCGCTATCAGGCGCGTTCCGAGTGGCGCTCGCGGCGCGAAGACGACGAATCGGAACTCCTCTATCTTCCGCACGAACTGCGCGGGCAAACGCTCGGAATCGCTGGTTATGGCAGCATCGGGCGTGAACTGGCGCGCATGGCGCGCGCGCTGGGCATGAAGGTGCTGGCCACAAAACGCGATCTGATGAACCTGCATGACGACAATGGCTATCGCGAACCCGGCACCGGCGACCCGACCGGCGATATTCCCGACCGCCTGTATCCCAGCGAAGCGCTCGGTTCAATGGCGCGGGAATGCGACTTTCTGGTGCTGACGTTGCCGAACACCCAAAGCACCCGGCACTGCGTCAACGCCGAGATTTTCCAGCAGATGAAGCCGAATGCCGTGCTGATCAACGTCGGTCGCGGTAGCGTGGTGGACGAAGATGCGCTGATCGAGGCGTTACGCTCGAAGAAGATCGCCGGGGCTGCTCTCGACGTGTTTGAGGAAGAACCGCTGCCGCCGACAAGCCCTTTGTGGAAACTGGACAACGTCATCATCAGCCCGCATATCTCCGGCCTGAGTGTGAACTATCATCGCAAGGCGGCGGCGCTCTTTAGCGAGAATTTGCGTCGCTACATCGACAACCGGCCGCTGCTCAACCGGGTCGACCGGGCGAGCGGATATTAGAACGTGAGAAGCGCGGTGCAACTTTCGCTATCCGGTCGCGTATAAAGATAATGAGAGGACCGGCACGACGCCGGGAACTCGGATCGCAAGTGAGTGACGAGGACAGACAGGCATGAACGAGAATCACGTCAACAACCCGGCCGACCAGCAACCGGACGAAGAGCCGCGTAACCCGATTGACGCCTTCCTGTATCACCAGCGGCGCGCGCTGGAGGAAACCGGCAAGGCGCTGGATGCTCTGGTCCCGCCCGGCTTTAAGGAGCACGGCGCGGAAGCCGGACGCGAATTTGTCAAAGGGTTCAAGGTGCTGGTCGATGCCGCCATCACCGAGCTTGAGAAGATGAGCAAGGAAATGGAGACCAAAAGCCGCGAAGGCGGCGACCGGCCATCGACGACCGGCCCGTCGAAAGTCAAGGTTCAGGTCGAGTAGGCGAATCCTCGCCAGTGAGGTCTGACGCCCCTGCTCCACGAGGTTGATAGAGCAGGGGCGAAGGCTATTCCCCTGTTAGCCACGTCGCCAGCAGTAACAGCGCCGAGATGCCGTAGCCAATTGCGGCGACGGTGGTGTCGCCATGGATATAGAGCAGGGTAGACGTGATCAGCCCGCTGCCTGCCAGTACGGCGCGCGTCGTGCGCCGCCCCTGCGCCTCGATGCGGCTGAGTTGCCGTTCGAGGTTTTTATCCGGCTGAACCGTCAGCTTGATCTCCCCGCGCTCCAGCCGGGCGACGAACTCGGCGGCGCTGTTGTGACTTCGCCCCAGAAGCGACTGGCCGATATTCGCCAGCGCCCGCCCGCCCGCGCTGCTGAGCAGATTTTGCACTGCGCTCGAACTGAGGACGGTTCCGGCGATTTGCGTGGCGGCGTCGCCATTTGCCCCCACATTCTGCGCCATCAGTTTCTGCGTGTACGGCTGGAGTTCGTGCCAGGGATTGAACGTCGGGTCGAGGCTGGTGCATAAGCCGCCCAGAATGCCAAACGTGCGCGCCAGATAGATGAAGTCCTGAGGCATCTGGAACGGCATTGAAAACAGCAGGTCGCTGAACTCCGAGCCGATCTGCGCTATCTCGTTGTAGCCAATCTGGCCAATTTGGGCCATGTCCATGCCCCAGACCTGATCGAAGACGGCTTTCGTCGCCTCCTCAAGTCTGGCGGTATCCGCGCCGGGCAGCAGGAAGCCGAGCGCCTGATAGCTGGCGACGAGCTTGCGGGCGTCGCGTGTGATGACGGCGGTGAGCGTGTTCACCAGCCCGGCGACGATCTCCGGCGTCAGGCTTCCGGTCATGCCGAAATCGACAAAGATCAGATAGAACGGCCTGCCGCCGACCGGGCTGTGGCCCAGTTCGCCTTCCGGGTCCAGCGGGTAGACGAACAGGTTGCCGGGATGGGGATCGGCATGGAAAAAGCGCTCCTCAAAGACCTGTTTCAGATAGGTGTCCATCAGGCGCTGCGCGACCGCCTTGCGGCTGATTCCCGCTGCTTCCAGCGCGGCATAGTCGTTCAACTTAATGGTAGTCACGTCTTCCAGCGTCAGGACGCGGTCGGTCGACAGCTCGGTGTATACCTGCGGGATATAGACGCCGGTATCATCGCGGAACATCTCGGCGAAGCGGGCGGCATTCCGCGCTTCGTTGCGATACGAGAGTTCTTCCAGCAGGACGCGGCCAAATTCGTTGGCCAGCGCGACGGTATCGGCGCGGCGGCGCACGAACGCAAAGCGGCGCGCATACCGCGCAATGACCTTCAGCGCCGCCAGATCGGTATGCACGAGTTCGTCGATATTCGGGCGCTGCACCTTGACGACGACCCGGTCGCCGTTTCGCAGGCGCGCGCGGTGGACCTGTCCTAACGACGCGGCGGCGACCGGGCGCTCGTCAAACCACTCGAAGTGTTCCGGAATCGGCCCCAGTTCGCGTTCGATAATGGCGCGGATTTCGTCGCTCGGCACGCCCGGCACTTCGTCGCGCAGGGCGGCCAGTTCGTCGATGACCTCAGGCGGCAGAATGTCGCTGCGGGTCGAGATGAACTGGCCCAGCTTGATCATGACGCCGCCCATCTCGACGGCGAAGGCGCGGAAGGAGCGGGCGTATTTGCGCCAGCGCTCCAGATTGGTGCGTTCGACATGCTCCGGCAGGTAACGTTTTAGCACCACCTGCCAGAAAACCAGCCGCGCGAACAGCCACCATAGATACACCACCACCCGCAGAAAGCGATACTGCATGCGAAGCGAGGAGCGCCGGCGCGATGCCTGCGCCGGGGCGGGCATTTCAGGCTGGCGCTCGATCGTGGGCGTAACGCCGATGGTCGCCGGGATCTCAACGGTCTCGCTGGAAGCGGATGTTGAGGGTGGAGTTTTCAAATCTTGCATCGGCAATTTCCAGATCCCATAGCGCGTAAGGCAGCACGATGTTGCGGCGGTATGGCCCAACGCGCAGCGTCAGTTCATCGCGCGACCGATAGATGTCCATGTCGTCCTTGCGGGCGAATGGCAACGGAACGATCAGCCGGTAGCCATCGGAGCCGATGCTTTCGATGCGGTGGGTGGTTCCGTCAAACATCTTGTCCGCCGGGTTGTTGTCGCCATAGAGCGTGGCCGCCAGCGTCCGCAGGGCGTCCAGACCGCCGACTTCCTGACCGAACAACGGGGCTTTCAACAGTGGCAGCTCGCCAAACGCCTCCCGAATGAAGGCGATGTTCTCCTGTTGTTTCGCCTTGGCCGCCTCGAAGTATGGATCGGTGACTTCTGGCGGAATGATGCGATTGCAGATGATGGCGTCGGTCGCGTAGCCGTACAGGTTCAGATAGGTGTAGGTGCGCTGCGTTTCCTTGATGACCATCTTCTCCGGGTTGACGACCAGCCGGACGCTGCTGAGTTCGGGATCGGATAACAACTGGCGCACCCTGTCAAGCGTGTCGAAAAGGTTTTCGACCTGTGCCCAGGCGGTGTCGTCGGGTACGGTGCTGTCGTTGCCGCGAAGCACCTTGTTGATGGGCCGCAGGATTTTCGACGCGCCGCGCGTGAACGTCAGCAGCTTTTCAAACCACCAGCGCGTGACATCTGGCAGGCTGAGCAGCCGCAGCGTTTCGGCGGTCGGGGCAGCGTCGACGATCAGCACGTCAAACTGCCCCTCGTTTAGATATTTGTTGATCCAGAGCAGGTGCGCGCCTTCTTCAAGGCCCGGCAGGATCGTCACTTCTTCGGCGACGATGTTCTCGACGCCCTGACGGCTAAAGAGCGCGACCATGTACTTCTGGAATGCGCCCCAGTATTTGTCCATCGAATAGCGGGCGTCAACTTCCTGCGCCCACAGGTTGGGGAAGATCTCGGTCGGTTCGGGGCCGATCTCGTGTTCCAGCGAATCGCCCAGGCTGTGGGCCGTGTCGGTGCTGATGACGATGGTTTTCAGTCCCATTTCGGCACAGCGCAGCGCTGTCGCCGCGGAAATGCTCGTCTTGCCGACGCCGCCTTTACCCGTGTGTACGATAATCCGCATCTGTGTCTCTTTCTACGTCCTACATCTGGCTAATTATACAGGCCGGGACAGAGCGTTCTGTCTGTTGTTAATGTACGCATAATCCGGCCTGAAAGTGGCAACGGTGGGCAGGAAGCGGGGGACTGAGCGACGATTCCCGGCCTGTGCGCGTGCCTCAGACCGGCGCCGTGTTCCTGCCCCTTGCCGCATTTCGCGCCGCCGAAACGCGCTGCGCGGGATCAATTGCGGGCGATCTTGCCACCGGCGACTACTCATCCACTTCTCATCAGAATTCATTGATTTTGTTATGACGTTATGCTATTTGTAGCAAGGTGGCCTTCCTTGTGGAGGGCCGCGACGTCAGTTTCTGGCGCGACTGCAACCAAGGAGATACGTCGTATGTCAGGAAACATCCGTCTTACTGCACTGGGTCTGGTTGTCATTCTGGCTCTCGTCCTCGGGGCGCTGTTAGCGCAGCCCATCGCGGCGCAGCAGGAGGATCCGCTTGCCGTCTGTGATCCAACCGTTCGCGCGCTGGTATGGGCGGCTCGTGATGCCTATGGCTATGACTGGACAACGGCCGGGGCAGGCACGACTGGTGGGGTTGACACAACCGACGATGGTGGCGATCAGGAGGACGAAGGCGCTGAGAATGGCGCGGAAGCAACACCCGAAGCCACTGACGCTGTGAAGCTGCCTCTGCTGAAGGTCATTCCCCAGATTCAGCAGGATGATGCCACCGCGGAGCCAGACGCTGACGGCGACGATGAGGCCGAATTTGAGCCGACCGTTGTTCCGCCTGCCGCGCCGGCAGTCAATTGCGACGTGATCCGCGCGCATGTCGTCGCGTTCATCTTCGCGCGGAACGAGATGACCGTGGACGGCGATCAGATCGGCGGACCGACCTTCACGGTCGATGGCGTTCAGTACACGCCTAACTTCCAGGTCTTGATGAGCGGCCCGCAGGTCGTTCCCGGTCCGGGCGATGCCGATGGTCAGGGGCAGGCGTGGCTGTGGATTGACCAGCAAAGCAATACCATTTGCTGGACGATGCAGGTCGGCGGCATTGCGGTTCCTGCGTCTGAAGCGCGTATCGTGGCCGGTATTGAAGGCGAATCGGGCGACAGCGTTGTGTCGCTGACACCGCCGGGCGCTGATGGCGCATCGTCGGGCTGCACCACCG
>QGUR01000245.1 GCA_003242205.1 Chloroflexota bacterium
CGGTCGAGGCAGTACGCCGGGGAGATAACCCTGAATACGGCGAGTTCTCGGTGATCGCGGTTGCTTTCGACAACAGCGCTAACGGCGGCACACGGGAATTCGCGGCGGAATTGCAGGTTCCACATAAACTGAGCCAGACGACCGATTCAGAAATAATCATCAATCCGAACGAACTTTCGGTCGATGAGGTGATGGCTGCCGAGGGCGACACCATCATTGGTCTGGTGGATGAACGGCTAAGCGAGACGCCCGAACTTGTGATTTTGGCCAACAAGTGGTTTCCGCGGGCGCTCATGCTCGAAGTCAATGAAGGGCATCTCATGCTGGCCGAAGCGGTGCTGGATCTGGCCGGAGGTGGCCCGATGGACGCCGGCGCGATTTTGCAGCAGATCGGCGGGTTGGGCGATGCCCCTCAGGCGTTGCAGGAATTCTCACTCAATTACGCGCTTAGCCGCGACGAGCGCTTTGATGAAGTCGGCCCTGCCGGGCAGGTCTGGTGGTATCTGACGCGCCTTGAACCGGAAGAGGTGCGCCAGACCCCGGCGATGCTGCGTTATGATGAAATCGAGTATGACCGTGAGCTGCTGACGCCTGAAATGCTGGCGCTGGAGGCCGAGATCGACGACGAGCTTTCGCCGCTGAAGGCTCCGCAGAACGTCGGCCCGGAAATTACCGTCACGCTGATTTACCCGCATCGCCGCGTCGGTACGCTGCCTTTGAATGCCAAGATGCGCCACATTTTCCCGACCGCGCACCGCACCCAGCGTATTTGGGTCCGGCTGGTGGATGGGCAGGATGGCGAGGAATATCAGGGATGGGTGGTGCGCCGCGCCCGCTATGTGTATGGCCTTGCGCCGTTTTACCGCAAACACAAGCTGCCGGTCGGCGCTTATGTCACGGTCCGGCCCGGCGATGCTCCCGATCAGATCGTAGTCAACTTCCACGCCTACCGGCCGCGCACCGAATGGATACGCTTGATTGACGTTAAGAACGGGCAACTCACGTTTGAGAACCACAAGCGCTCGATTGGCGCGGAGTATGACGACCTGATGATCGTGGGGGCGGACGACCTGGCCGCGGTGGACGCATTGTTTGCGTCTACCCAACAGAGCCGCCGGACCTTGAACGCCATGCTGCGCCAACTGATCTCCGAGCTGAGCCGGCTCACGCCACAGGGGACCGTGCATGCCAAAACCCTTTACAGCGCGGTCAATATTCTGCGGCGCTGCCCGCCCGGCCCGATTTTTGCGACGCTGGCCAACGACCCGGATTTCGAGCATGTGGGCAATCATTACTGGAAGCTAGCCAGCAACAGTTAGGAGACAGCCATGCAGACCCCTGCTGGAAGACCCAGCGCGCTGGCGAAGCCAACGCTCGATACCAAATTTCACATCGATTACAGTTGGTGGGAGCGCAATCGCCAGGACCTGCGCGTTTATCTGCTCAGCCACCTGCTTCCCGACCTGCGCGAGCGCCTTAGCCAGTCTGCCGAGAGCCGCGTCGTCGATTTTATCGACCCGGAAACGGGCGAAGTCTCGCGGTTGGACGAATTGCAACTGGCGATTCAGATTTCGGCGCGCGACCCCAACTTCATCAACCCGCATACATCGCTGGTAGATAGCATTTTCCGCGTCTTTCTCGCCAACGGCAATAAACCGCTGACCCCACGCGAACTGGAACAAGCGACGGGACGCCCCGCCAGCCTGATCCTGAAGACGCTCAGCGGCGCGCGGATTTACAAGGGGATACGCCCTTATCAACCGTCGTAACTCAAGAGGAGCGAACACGATCATGAGTCGTGTGATCAATACGGACAGCAGCGGGAAGCGCCGCACCCAACTGATGCGTACCGCCGCTGAAATTCTCCGGCGTTTGAGCCAGAAAACCGAGATCGACGCCGAAGCGAAGGATATGGTTGCCGCGCTGGTATTCATCTTCCGCGAGATCGAGGAAGGCATCGAAACTTCGGCGGCGGCGTGGGAGAAGCGCGACTACTGGATGAAAGCCGAGGAGCTGCGCCAGCGCTGGATGTGGCCGGGCACATTTGCCGACCAGCTTCAGGAGCTGGTGCTGTCTAATGACTGGGCGTCGCTGCCACAGATGATGGTTAAATTACTGCCGCATTTCAACGACATTAAAGTGACGAAAATGACGCGCAGCGAGGCGGACTGGCGCGGCAGCCACGCGCGACTGCTGGCCGAAAGACCGCCGGCGCGGTAGCGAGCGAATCGTTCACCAAATAAAAGGGGCGATCCATTTCCGGATCGCCCTTTTGCTTACCCAATCCGTTTCTCCGGTTCCCGGAAACTGATTGCCTGCAGATCAATCGAAGCGTTCGGCAATCCATGGGGAAATCTTCGCGTAGTCGGGGATGGGTGAGCCGTTGGGCGCGGCGCTGATATAGTCGCGGTCGATGACAAAACGCTCGAAGCGCCCGGCGTTGAGAATGACAGTTGGCGCATAGATCGCCATATCGATGATGGACAGGTCAGTATCGACGGAACGGTTGAGCACACTGAAGACGGCGGGCCACGAGACCGGGTTCAACAGCTTGAGCGACAGAGCGGACAACACCTGCTGCTGGCGCTCGGCGCGGCGGTAGTCGTCGTCCGCGTGGCGCGTGCGGGCATACATCAGCGCGCGCTCGCCATCCATGTGCTGAACGCCCGGATCAAAACGAATACTGATCGTTCCGCCATCAGGCGTCGGATAGGCATAGTCGACAATCGTACGCTCGACGTCGATGGTGATGCCGCCGACCGCGTCCACCAGATCAATGAAACCCTGAAAATTGAGGCGGACGTAGCGGTCGGGGCTGATGCCGAAGCTGTTTTCGATACTCGATGCCAGCAGGGCAGGGCCGTATCCCTGGCTTTCCATTTCGCCCAGCACGTTGACCGTATTGATGCGTTGCAGGCCATATCCCGGAACATCGATGAACAAATCGCGCGGCACGGAAAGCATGCTGACCCGTAGTTGTGCCGGCTGAATGCCGACGAGGATAATGCTGTCGGTGCGTGTCAGATAGCCTTCGCCTTCACGCGCATCCAGGCCGAGCACCAGAACGTCAAGCGGCGGCGGCGGAACAACGAGATAGGCCACGAAACTCAGCCCGCAGCAGAAAACAGGCAGCATCAACAGCACAAACACCAGCAGCGGCAGGCTGGACAAACAGCCGCGCCTTCTGGCAGGGCGGCGTGCTGGCGCGGGCCTGCCGGGATAGGGCGGCGGATAAGACGGACGTTGTGGCGTTCCTTGCATCATCAACCCGGCTAACCAAAGACGATTCCGAGGTCGCGGGCCATTTGCACCAAGTCGCCTTCAGGATCGACTCGTTTGGTCGATGTGGCGTCCACCATAGGAACGGAGGTCAGTTTTTCACCGCGCAGCGCGACCATGTGCCCCCATTGTTTCTGAGCGACCAGATGTACGGCGGCCCAGCCAAAGCGTGTCGCCAGCCAACGGTCGTGCGGCGTGGGCTGGCCGCCACGCTGTAAGTGACCCAGCACCGTCACCCGGACTTCCACCCCCAGACATTCATGCAGCAGGTTGCCGACGGTGTAGCCCATACCGCCCAATCGCGCCTCCATCAACGGGTTGCCGCTGATGTAGAACTGCTGCTCGCCGCCGACCGGCTTCGCGCCTTCGGCTACGACGATCAGGCTGTAGCGACGGCCAGACGCCTGCAGGTCGCGAATCTTGTTGCAAACCACGTCGATTCTGAACGGTATTTCGGGTATCAGGATGGCGTCCGCGCCTCCGGCGACCCCGGCTTTCAGCGCGATCCAGCCGGCATTGCGGCCCATGACCTCCAGAACCATGGCGCGGTGATGGCTTTCGGCGGTCGTTTGCAGCTTGTCCAGCGCTTCGGTGGCGGTGCTGATCGCCGTATCGAAGCCGAAGGTCACGTCGGTCAGATTCAGATCGTTGTCGATGGTTTTCGGCACACCGACGATTCGCGCACCCATTTGCACCAGTTTGGCGGCAATCGACATCGTGCCATCGCCGCCCGCGACGATGAGCGCATCCAGTTTCAGCGCTTCCATGCGTTCCAGCGCAATATGAGAGACATCGGTATATTCAACCGTGCCATCCGGATGCTCATGGCGTTGCGCGAACGGATTGCCCCGGTTCGCTGCGCCGAGGATCGTGCCACCACGAGCCAGCAGATCGCGCACGGTGTATTCGTTTAGCGTTAACGTGGGCGCGCCGGAAAGCAGGCCGTCGAAGCCTTCGCGTATACCAATGACTTCCCAGCCATAGTGCCGGTTAGCGGCCAGAACCACAGCCCGGATCACAGCGTTCAGACCCGGCGCGTCTCCACCACCAGTCAGGATGCCAATACGTGTGTTCAACCAAACCCTCGGTTCCAGCATGTAGCCGCACACACTGCGGCCCAGGCTTCACAAGCGATGTGATTATAGCAGACGTTAGAGGGGCGACGGACGGGTGTGTTCCGCACAGTCAAGCCGGAAACAAAGTCGTCAGCCAGCGCCGAATCGGCGTGGAATACGACACTCAGCGGCGATGCTGGCGCGTGTTAGCCGTACAGTTGCCAGTTGCCATCGGGAGACAGCGCGAACACGCGACCGTTCGGCTCGCGGATGAAGATCGTGCCGTCAGTGCGCGTCTGCAGGACGGCGGTATATCCCTGCTCGTACGGGCTTTCGGCCCAGCCAATGCGGCTCATGACACCCGGCTCGGTGCGCCAGACGAGGCCAAAGCCGCGTCGTGGCTGCCACTCGGCATAGGGTGGGGCCAGCGCGTCGAGCGAGGGATCGCTGTCTGGCATGCCTTCAACCCAGTTATCCGGGAAGACCTGCCAGCGCGGCATGTCGGCGCTGATGTAAATGACGTAGATCGCGCTTTGATTGCCGATCCAGATCATGTAGCCATATTCGAACGTCTGGTACGCGGCGGGAGACTCGACCGCCGCACTGGGCGGGCAGTCTGGCAATACCGGATAGGTGAAGAACCACGGCGTCGAACAACTGGCCGCAGGCTGATCGGGTACGCCGGGCAGCGGAAGTGAAACATCACCGGCGGGCAAGGCGAGCGTCGGGTTGGCTGCCACCACAACCGCCTGCGTTGGCGGCGGCATAAAGACCATCGTCGGGACCAGCACGGTCGGTTCCGGCGTGATGCGGATCTCGCGGGTTGGAGCGGGCGTCGCGGTATCGGCTGCAGTCGCGGTGACGCTGGGTGTGATCGAGGGAGTCTTGCTTGGCGGCAGTGTTGGCGTAACCGTGATGCCCGGCACGGCGGTGCTCGTCATGGCCGGCGATGCGGCGATTTCCTCGGTCTCCTGAGGCATGGGCGAGGCGATGGCGGTTGGGCTGAGCGCGCGGGTCGGAGCCAGCGTGACAGGCGGCAGCGTGACCTCGCTGATCAAGCGCGGGCGGCCGTCGATAACACCCTCACTTGTATTACACGCTGGTAGAATAAGCACGGCCAGCGCAACAAAGATCAGCCCGAAAAACGTCTTCATGCCTGTAGCAACCCATCTTTTTGTCTCAGGCAGATTGTACTGGCAATCCCTCAATCTGCAATTGTATAAAGCGAACGCGCTGGCTATTATTGATATTGCACAAATGGTTGTGCAGGTTGGACGAACGGAACGTATGTAAGTGGCGCGACGACGCAGCAGGCAACGTACATTACGCAAGACAGACGCCGAGGCGCGGACCGAACGATTGACATGGGCACTGCTGGTGGCGGCCTTCGGGATTGTGCAAGTCATGCAACAGACGGAAACGGCGTCGCTGCCGAACTGGTTTCTACCGGCATCCGGCGCGCTTGTTCTGCTTGGTTCGGGCGTGGCGCAGTCCGCGCGCCGCTGGCGCGTTAATCCGACGACCTGGATCGGTGGCGCGGTGCTGTTGTTCCTTACGCTGGTCAACGTTTACGTTGACCCGACACGTAGTTTCTTCGGTATTTCGCTGGTCATCACGGTGCTGGTCATCGTTGTTGGCCTGCTGATGAATGAAACCTGACGTTGTGCTGGCCCGGTGTCATCGTCCGCGAAGGGGCAGTTGGTCGTCAACTTGGGAAGTGTCACAGGTAGCTATATGACTGAAATCGAAGAAAGCCACCGCGTAACCGTCGAAGAAGTCCGCAAACTGGCTCTGCCGCTGGGCACGCGCGTCGTGGCGGGGGAAGGATTGCTGAACCGCACGGTTAGCTGGACCTCGGTCATCTATCCGGAAGAGAACGCTACTGCGAAGATCCTCCAGCGCGGCGAGATGCTCCTGTACGCGCCGTTCGAGGGGCAAGGTCCCCGCATGACTCAGGACGTGGATATTGTGCGTCTGGCATCCGATATTCAGGCGTCGGCGGTCGTCGTCAGCGAAGCGCCATCGCCGGCTGCGATTGCCGAGGCGAATGCCTACGGCCTGCCGATGCTTGCCCTGCCGAACGCCTCGCGCATCCGGCTGGTCGAAAAGGCGATTGTTAGTCTGCTGGTCGATCGGAAGGGGCAGATCGAGCGTCGCGGCACGCAGATCTATCGCCAGTTGACGCAGATTTCGTCGCGCAACGAAGGCATGGCCGAACTCGTCAACGCCATGGCGCGGCTGACGAACAAGGCGATTGTCGTGCAGGACAAGCGGCTGCAAGTGCTGTACTCGTCGGTTCAGCCGCAGTTCGTGGCCGCCTGGGAAGAAATCGAGAGCTTCCTCCGTAAAGTGGACAACCTCCCGGTGGATTTGCAGGACCGGCACCGCGTCAGCGAGATTGAAAACCCGGTTCTGATGCAGTCGTTGCCCACTCCCGGCGTGGCGCGGCTGGTGGCCCCCATCATCACCAAAGATATTGGCCGCGGCTATCTGTCGGTTGTGGGCTGGGATAACGATCTGGACGACATCGACGCGCTGGTCGTCGAGCATGGCGCGGCAGCCTGCGCGCTGGAAATGGCCAAGGCCAAGGCGATCAGCGATACGGAAAAACGCCTGCGCGGCACGTTCCTCGATCGCCTGCTCAACGGCGACGTGAGCTCACAGGAAGCCATTCGTCAGGGGGAGCGGTTCGAGCACGATATGACTCAACCGCATATGGCTATCGTGCTAACCTGGAATGGCGACAAAACGCCGTCGCTGCGGCGGTTGGAGACGATCGTCAACAGCGTCGTCAACGCTCCGCGCGCGCATTCGCTCGCGCGGCAGCGCGCGG
>QGUR01000246.1 GCA_003242205.1 Chloroflexota bacterium
CCCCCCCCCGCGCGCCCCTCTTCCCCCTTTTTTTTTTTCCCTTCTCCGCCGTTTTTTCTTTCCCCCACCACTCGGGGCCGCGCGGGACCCCCCCCCCGCCACGCCGGATTCGGGCGGCATCCGCTTTGACGTTTATCCCCATCCATACTCGCGCGGGGCGCTGGCCTATTCGCTTGGTGATCGCTGGGACCGCACTGATCTGACGTTCTATTTCCGTAACTGCCCGCGCACCATCGACTGCGATACAGGCTGGAACGCCGTCCGCGACGGCTTTCGCGCCTGGGCCGAGCAGACGGTGCTGGCTTTCACCGAAGTCGACGACCCGCGCGATGCCGATATTGAGCTAAGCTGGTCGGCCAATGCGCCTGAGCTTGGCTGGCCGGGCGACGTGCTGGCTTTCGCGACCTTTCCCAGCGATGGCGGCGATATCGTTTTTGACGACGCGGAACCGTGGACGGTCTACGATCAGGGGCCGTTCGATCTCCATATGGTTGCCACGCATGAGATCGGCCACGCGCTGGGCCTCGATCACAGTTCCATTCCAACCGCGTTGATGTATCCGGTGTTGACGCCGCAAACCACCGGCCTGACGAGCGATGATATCGCGGGCATACAGGCGCTATATGGCACGCCGGACCAGCGGCCGCCCGAACAGGAGAACCGGAATGTGCCCACCGGCGACGCGCTGGAAGACATCGTCGTCATGGGCGAAATCAGCGATGTGTTTCCCTATGAAATCTGGGAATTTGAGGCCTATGCCGGCGAGACGCTGACCATGACGATGACCGCCACCAGCGGCGACCTGTCGCCCTATCTTGGCCTGCTGACGGACGACGAAACAATACTTCTGGCAGAAAGCGGCCCGGCGCGTGACGGCGTTGCCCAACTTACGTACACGTTCGACCGCGACGGCATCTATGTGCTGGTGGCAACGCGCGAAGGCGTCGAAGATGGCACGACCGCCGGAAATTATGAGCTTAGCCTGACGGCTGGCGAAGCGGCGCTGCCGCCTGCCGCGACGCCTGTCGATGGCGAGTTGTTGTACTTCGATATTCGCAGCTATACCGCGATGGACATTTGCGAAGTTTATGTCAGTCCGTCGAGCGACCCGGAGTGGGGCGAGAACCTGCTGCGCGACGTGCTGACCAACGGCAATCTGCTCGAACTGCGGAAGTCGCCCGGCCTTTACGACGTGCTGGTGGTGGGCTGTAATGGCACGGAACTGGAGAAGTATGAAATCAATGCCGAGCGCAGCCTCGCGGTCGAAGTCTACGACAACGACCTGTACGTCCACGTGTATCCGCGTTAGCGAGCGAGTCCGGGCGTTTCAGTACGATAAGCGAGTACGGCGCATCTAGCCATCGGCCTGAATAAGAAGGGGGCGCCAATGTTTGACGTGCTTGTGATCGGCGGTGGGCCTGCGGGCGTGACGGCGGCGCTGCGCTGCCGCGAACTTGGGGCGTCGGTGGCGCTGGTAGAGCGCGGGCGCATGGGCGGAACCTGCACCAACGACGGTTGTGTGCCGACGCGCGTGCTTGCCAGAACGGCGCGTATGCTGCGCGACTACGAGTATTTTGACGAATACGGGCTAATTGGCGAGCGGCCGCAACTCGATTTTCAGGCGGTCATGAGCCAGGCGCAGGAAATCGTCTATTCCATTCACGAGAAGAAACAGTTGATCGAGCATCTGACCGAGGCGGGCGTCGAGGTTTACACCGAGGTTGGCCCGGCGCGGTTTGTCGATCCTCACACGGTCGCGCTGGGCAATGATGACGGCCCGCGGCTGGAGGCCAGAGGGTTCATTCTGGCTGTCGGCGGCCATGCGCGGCGGCTGGATTTTCCCGGCGCTGAACTCGCTTACACCCACAGCGACATGTGGAACCTGAGAGAACTGCCCCGTTCGCTGGCGATCATCGGCGCTGCGGCTACAGGCTGCCAGCTTGCGACAATCTTCAATGCATTCGGTTCGGATGTGACGCTGCTCGAAGTTGCCCCGCGTATCCTACCCGGCGAAGACGACAGCGTCTCGGCGATCATGGCCGATGGCTTTACGAGACGCGGCATTTCGATTATCACCGGCATCAGCGGCATTGAGCGCATTGAACGGGCGGAAACCGGCCTGCGGCTTAGCTATCGTCTGGGCGATGAACCGCGCCAGCTTGATGTGGAAACCGTCATCATGGCAGTCGGCTGGCCCGGCAATCTGGAGAGTCTGGCGCTGGAGCGGGCGGGTGTCGAAACGGCGCGCGGCTATATCGTCGTTGACGACACTTTGCGGACGTCTGCGCCGCACATTTATGCGGCAGGGGATATTACCGGGCGCATGATGCTCGTGCAGACTGCAAGCAGCGATGCGCGTATTGCGGCGGAGAATGTCGTGCTGGGCGCAGGCAGCCGTTCCGAACATCGCATCGTACCACATGGCGGCTTCACCGATCCTGAGTACGGTAGCGTGGGGTTGACCGAAGCTCAGGCGCGCGAGCGCGAAGCGGTGGCGGTTGCTACCGTTCCCTATGGCGATATTGACCGCGCCGTGATCGACAGCCTGACCGAAGGGCTGTGCAAGTTGATTGTTTCGAGGGCGACGCGCAGGCTTCTGGGCGCGGCGATTGTCGGCGAGCAGGCGCTGGAAGTGACTCAGGTGGTCGCCGCCGGCATGGCAGCGAACATGACGGTTGAGCAGCTTGCCCGTCTGGAACTGGCATATCCGACCTACGCCTCGGTCGTCGGCCTGGCGGCGCGGCGCATTCTGCGCGATCTGGACAGCACGCCGCCGGGCGCGGAGTGGCATGTGCTCGGCAAGCGCATCACGGTTGAATGGGAGCGGCGCGAGGACGTCTAAAGCCCGGAGCGCGATCCTGGTAGCCTGCTTCTATGGAGCAGGCTTTTATTTTCCTTTGTGACCATGCCGGAATCGGCTTACTATTTAGGCTTGCGCCTCTCAGAGTGACAAACCCGTCTGGAGCGAGCGATGCTGAAGAACGCGGACATTCACATCCGTGACCCGTTTGTGCTGCCTGTGGCCGAGGAGCAGCGTTATTACCTGTACGGAACCATCGGCGCGGAGGCATGGGCCGGCCCGGCTTCGGGAATCGACTATTACACCGGAGACGATCTGGAAAACTGGGAGGGCCCGTTTCCGGCGTTCCGGCCTCCGGCCGGGTTCTGGGCCGACCGCAACTTCTGGGCGCCTGAAGTCCACCATTATCGGGGGCGGTATTTCATGTTCGCCAGCTTCAAGGCCGAAAATGCCTGCCGGGGGACGCAAATTCTGGCCGCCGATAGCCCGCGCGGCCCGTTCCTGCCGATCAGTGCCGGGCCGGTGACGCCGCGCGACTGGGAATGCCTCGATGGAACATTATTTGTGGATGCCCGCGAACAACCCTGGATCGTCTTTTGCCATGAGTGGGTTCAGGTTGGCGATGGCGAGGTGTGCGCGCTGCGCCTGAGCGATGATCTGACGACAGCCGTTGGAGAGCCGCATTTGCTGTTCAAGGCGTCCGAAGCGCCGTGGGCGCAGGAACTCAACTCGAAGAACAGAAAAGGTTACGTCACTGACGGGCCGTGGCTGCACCGCCTATCGAGCGGCGACCTGCTGATGCTGTGGTCCAGCTTCAGCAGCGGCGGCTATACCATTGGCGTGGCGCGGTCGGCGTCCGGCGATATTCTCGGCCCGTGGCGGCAGAACCCGGAACCGCTGTATGCCGGCGACGGCGGCCACTGCATGGTATTTCGACGTTTCGATGGCACGTTGACGCTGGCGTTGCATCGCCCCAATCCATCGCCCGACGAGCGCCCGCATTTCATCCCGCTGCGTGAAAACGAAAACGGCCTGTCGTTGGAAATCACGGCGCGCTGAACGCGATGGAGCACGGGAAAACAAAAGGCGCGGGTTGCAGGTTCCCGCGCCTTTTGAAACACACGACTTGCCGGAAGCTACTTGGCCGCCAGACGCTCGATCAATGCCTGCAACTCTTCCGCGCCCTGTTCGACCGTGAGCTGGCCATACGCGACCTGCTGGCCCAGCAGTTCAAGCTCGTTCACGAACTCCTGATCGTTCGGGAGGTTCGGGCCTTGCGGGATGGTGCGGTCGGCGATGGCGTCATAGATGCGATAAACCGCCGCGTCCATCGGAGTTGCCCGGTCAGCAATGGCCTGACGCACAAGCGGGGAGGACGGGATGCCGCGATTGGTTTCGAGGATCGCGCCAGCCTCGGGGTTGGTCACGAAGAAGTTGACGAACAGCACCGCCGCTTCTTTATTTTCGCTGGCGTTGTTGACGCCCAGATACTGGCTCATCTGGATGGTGTAGGCATCTTCGCCGCCCGCGGGAAGCGTCGTCAGGCCAAGTTCATCGGTCATCGCCGCTTGATAGGCCGCTGCCTGGTTGCTCCAGATCAGGCCGATCGCCGCGGTGCCCGCTACGAGCGCCGAGCTATCCGGGCCATCTTCCGTGTAGATGTAGGTGGTTTCCGGATCGGGGATCAGCCCTTCCTCACGCATATCGGCCCACAACTGCAGCCACTTCCGCGCCGACTCAACGGTCGCGTAGGAAGTGCCGCCGTTGTCCAAAGTCCAGATCGGCGTGCCCTGCTGGGTGTAGAAATAGCTCAGGTAGTTTGCCTGATTGGTGCTGTTGTCCACAAAGGGGAAGACGCCTTCGGGCAGGGCTTCCTTAAGCTGGCGACCGTAGTCGAGAAGCTCGTCCCAGGTCATGTTGTCTTGGGGAAGCTCAACGCCTGCCGCTTCGATCATCGTCTTGTTGTAAGCGAGCACGAGCGTATTCGTACCGAGGCTGACGGCATAGAGATTGCCCTCGGCATCCGACGCGGGGATCAGCGCCGTCTGGTCGAACCGTTCAGGCGTGTCGATCAGAAGCTGCTTGCCGAGATAATCATTGAGCGGCTCAAGGTACTGCTGGTAGTCGGGCCAGTTGCCGCCTAGCTGGATGACGTCTGGGGCGTTGTTGCTCGCAAGCTGGGTGTCGATGATCTGGAAGTGATCCGCCGTGCCGCCGTTGGGTTCGCCGATGACCGTGATTTCAGGGTACGCGGCCTCGAACAGCTCGATCACCTCAAGCGTCCTCCGGGCGCGGTCGTCATTGCCCCACCATGCCACGCGGATTTCGGCGGGTCCGCCCGTGTATTCAGGCAGCACAAAACCGTTATCATCCTGCGCCACGGCCGGCAGGATGTAGCCCACGATCATGACCGCAAGCAATAGCATAATTGTGATCGCGCGAAGTTTTCTCATCCGTAATTCTCCATTTGTGTAGTCTTCCGTGATTTGGGCGGATAAACCCGGTTGGCATCGTTGAGCAGCGTCACATATTCATTTTCTCCTCGTGCAGCTAACCCTTTATCCCGGTGGTTGCGATGCCCTGAACGAAGTATTTCTGCAGGGTGAAGAACAGGATAAAGGCGGGAACGATTGAGAGGGTGGACATCGCCAGCGCGCCACCCCAGTTGGATACCGCGCCTGCGTCGCCAACAAACGTGCGTAACGCCCTTGATACGGTGAAACTTGCCGGCGTTGTCAGGTACAGCAGATGGTTGAAAAAGTCATCCCATGTCCACAGGAATGTGAACAGCGCGGTCGTCACCAGAGCAGGTGTCGCCAGCGGCAGGATGATACGCAAATAGACTCCCAGCTTGCTGCATCCGTCGATGATCGCGGCTTCTTCGATCTCTTTCGGCAGACCGCGCATGAACTGCACGAGCAAAAATACGAAGAAGGCGTCGGTTGCGAGGAACTTCGGCACGAGGATCGGCAGGTAGGAGCCGACCCAGCCAAAGGTGTTGAACATGATGTAGCGCGGCACAAGCGTGACGTGGCCCGGAAGCATCAACGTGATCATCATGATCGCGAACCAGAAGGTTCTGCCCGCGAATTTGAGCCGGGCGAAGGCGTAGGCCGCCATCGAGCAGGAGATCAGATTGCCGATGATGGCGATCACGCACATCAAAAGCGAGTTGACGAAGAACGTGCCGAAGGTCGTGCCGGCGTAACCTCGCCAGCCGGTGATGTAATTTTCAATCGTCACGGCTTTGGGGATCAGTCCTGGATCGCTGAAGATCATATTGTTGGGCTTGAACGAACTGATAATCATCCAGACGACCGGGTAGATCATGATCACCCCGAGGGCGATGATGAATGCATGCGTCAGCCCATGCCGTATAAACGTCCCGGTTTTCGCGTTAGTCCCCGACGCCATAATCCACCCACCATTTCGATGATTTGAAAACAATCGCCGTCAACACCCCGATGATGGCCAGTAGCACCCACGCCATCGCGGAAGCGTATCCCATCTCGTGGTATGCCCATCCCTGAATGTACATGTGGAGGGTATAGAACAGGGTGGAGTTGAGCACTCCACCCCGGCCACCACCGATGATGTAGGCCTGGGTGAACGCCTGAAACGCGCCGATCATCTGGATAACGAGGTTGAACAGGATGACCGGCGAGAGCAGGGGCAGGGTAATGCGGAAGAACTGCTGGATCTTATTCGCGCCGTCCACGCTTGCGGCGTCGTAGTATTCCTGTGGAATCTGTTTCAGCCCGGCGAGGAAGATGATCATCGACGAGCCAAACTGCCAGACCGACAGCAGAATCAGCGTCCAGAGCGCGTAGTCGGGGTGGGTGATCCAACTGGGGAGGTTGGTAAAGCCCAGAGCGCCCAGAAAGGCGTTGACCAGCCCGTCTTTTTCGAATAGCTTGCGCCACAGCACTGCGATGGCGATTGAACCGCCGAGGAGTGTGGGAATGTAGTATACGGCGCGGTAGAACGGAACCCACCGCAGCCGCTGGTTTAGCAGCACCGCCACGGCAAGCGCGAAGATCAGCTTGAGCGGCACCGACACAAAGACGTAGGTAACCGTCACGGACAGCGACTTCATATAGTACGGGTCGACGCGCATCACTTCACCTGTGGGGGCGGTGAACGACGTCAACCCGAACAACGAGCCAAACATCTTGATGTAATTGCTCAATCCGATGAATTGCGTCGAATTGGGCTGGGTGAAGTCATAGTCCGTGAAACTGAGCAGCAGCGAATAGCCCATCGGGTAAACCGTCAGCCCGAAGAAGCCCACCAGCCACGGCGCGAGGAACAGATAGCGAAGGGCGTTGGGCTTCACAAAACAGGCAAGCAAGGGAATTACGGGGA
>QGUR01000007.1 GCA_003242205.1 Chloroflexota bacterium
TTGCGATGTCGATAATCTCCTGGCGATGAGACGGAATCCACTGATACAGGTTTACAGGGGACATTGGCAATACGTTTCCAGTTGACCGTTCAAGACCATTATAACTTGATGCAGACCTTTGCCGTGTGTGAGCGGTCGTTTCTCGCCCGCTGGTTCTTCTGCCGCCTGTGGTACAATAACGCTTCGCCGCCGCTCGACAACGCAACGCCAACGCCAAACCGCTCTAGTTACCTGCCAGAAGTTTCATGAGTCATAAGCGTCGTATTGATCTGGAAAGCCATCGCGAGTCGCTGGTTTCCGTACTTGGGCAGATCATTGCCACACCGGAGCTGAACACGCGCACGCTCGACCGGATACTGCGGGCGCACGCCCGGCGTGTCGGGCATATGTACAGCCGCGACGAGCTGATCCGCGGCTACCGCGCGTTTGCCGGTAGCCATGGCCTGCCGCCTTATGACCCCGAAGTGCTGGCGCGCTTGCGGCTGAAACCGGTGCGGACCAGTTCGGGCGTCACGCCGGTGACGGTGCTGACCAAGCCGTTTCCCTGTCCCGGCGAGTGCATCTTCTGCCCGAACGACGTGCGAATGCCGAAGAGTTATCTCTCCGACGAACCGGGCGCGCAGCGGGCCGAACAGAACAGCTTTGACCCTTATTTGCAGACCTATTCGCGGTTGCAGGCTTATCACAACAATGGCCACCCGATCGACAAGATCGAGGTCATCATTCTGGGCGGCACGTGGTCGTTCTATCCGGAAACTTACCAGATCTGGTTTGTAAAGCGCATCTTCGACGCGCTGCATGATTTCGGCGCGGGCATCAGTCAGGTTGCGGAGGTAGAGGCGGCATTGCGTGAGGCGTCGCAGCTTCATCCACAGCGCAATCTGACGCATGTCACGCTCAACGGAGCCGAACTGACCCAGACCTATAATCAGGCGGTGCAGGCGATTTACCGGGATGAGATGCATCGCTCGCGCGATATCGCGCTGGCGATTGCGCGGGGCGAACGCGAACGCTCGCTGGTTGACGAATACGCCACCTGGGAGGAACTGGAGGCCGCGCACCGCCAGAATGAAACCGCGCCCTGTCGCTGCGTTGGGCTGGTCATTGAAACGCGCCCCGACCATATCAGCCCGGAAGAAGTGCTGCGCGTGCGCCGGCTGGGCTGTACCAAGGTGCAAATCGGCATTCAAAGTCTGGACGACCGCGTGCTGCGTCTCAACCGTCGCGGCCACACGGTCGAGGCGACGCGGCGGGCTTTCAGGCTTCTGCGCCAGGCGGGTTTCAAGATTCACGCCCACTGGATGCCCAATCTCTACGGTTCTTCGCCGGAAAACGATATTGCAGACTACGAACGCCTGTTTAACGATCCTGATTTCCGCCCCGACGAACTTAAGATTTATCCCTGCTCGTTGATCGAAAGCGCCGAGTTGATGGCGCGTTACCGCGATGGCTCGTGGCGTCCCTATTCCCACGAAGAACTGCGCGAGGTTCTGGTCGAGTGTTTCCTGCGGACGCCCGAATACTGCCGCCTGACGCGCGTTATCCGCGACATCCCCGGAACCGACATCGTTGACGGTAACCGCATGACCAATTTCCGGCAGGTTGTCGAAGACGAACTGGCCCGGCGAGGACTGCGTAGCCGCGACATCCGCGCGCGTGAAGTGCGCCACCGCCGGGTCGATCCGGCCCAACTGTTCCTCGATGTGCAGTGGTATGAGACGGCTTGTTCGACCGAAGCCTTCCTGCAGTTTATCGACGCCGAGCGCACCATTGCGGGTTTCCTGCGGCTATCGCTGCCGGCAGAACCGCCGCTGACGGATGAACTGGAAGGCGCGGCGATGATTCGTGAAGTCCACGTGTACGGGCAGGCCGTTGAGATTGGCGAAGCGCTTCCCGGCAAGGCGCAGCATGCCGGTCTTGGAACGCAATTGATCGAACACGCAGCGCAGCTTGCCGCCGAACGCGGTTTTGACCGGCTGGCCGTTATTTCGGCAGTCGGCACGCGGGCTTATTACCGCAAGCGCGGGTTTGACGACGGCCGGTTGTATCAGATTCGGCAACTCAGGCGATAAACCGGCGTTTTCCCGGCGCGCCGGACACGCGCCTGCCTGTTTTCGGCGCGCGGTGTGGTAAAATCCGTTCCGACGCATCCCGGCGCGATGGAGCAAGACGCATGGATCAATTCCTGTCAATCGAGCAGCGGCGGCGCAACCTGCGAATTGTGCTATTCGTCATCATTCTGGCGACGTTGCCGTTTTATTGTGCCGGCATTCTGCTGCTCGGAACTGCTCCGCAGGGCCGTTCGACTAACGCGACCCGCACGCCGACTTTTACGCCCATCGGGCAGACGATGACGGCTACGATGCGTCCCTCCAACACGCCGTTTGTCCTGACGGCGACGGTGCTCAGCCCATTGCAGCCGACGCCCGGTCAGTTTCTGCCCGTGCCGACGCGCTTCCTGTCGCCGACGCCGTTTGTATTGCCGACGACGATTATCATCCCAACCAGCACGCCTGCGCCGACGCTGACGCCGTATCCAACCGATCCGCCGCCACCCACGCAGGAGCTGCCGACGATCACGCCGCCGCCGACCTGGACGCCGCTGCCAACCCTGACCCCGCTGCCCACTCAGGAACAGCCGGTCGAACCATCGCCGCTGCCGCCGCCCAGCGATACGCCGCCGGGTCCTGAAGAGCCGCCGCCCGGTGAAGGCGAACCGGAGCCCGGAGGCGATGCCAGCTTCGACATCAATCCTGACCTGTAATTACCATTCGGTCGCCGGCCAATTCGCTTAACTACCGTACACCGGGAGTGTGCAGTGTTTGACCTCAAAGCCCATCTGAAATCACTCGTCGAAGCGCATGCTCCATCCGGCCATGAAGGGCCCGTGCGCGACCTCGTTCGCGAGGCCTGGACCGGTCTGGTTGATTCGTTTGAACAGGATGGCCTCGGCAGCCTGATCGGCATCAAGCGGGGGACGCAGTCCGCCGAGCCGCGCCGGAAGATCATGGTGGCGGCGCACATGGATGAAATCGGGTTGATGGTCCGTGATGTGGTCGATGGTTTCCTGTATGTGCACCGCATCAGTGGCGTTGATAATCGCGTTATGCTGGCGCAGCCCGTGTTGGTGCATGGGCGTAAACCGCTACCGGGCGTGGTTGCCGCGACGCCGCCACACTTGCTGAAGCCCGAAGACCGCACGAAATATCCTGCGTTCGATGAATTGATTGTCGACGTCGGCCTGCCGGCTGAGGAGGTCGCTGCCCTTGTACGCATTGGCGATCTGATCACGCCGGATGTGCCGATGGTCGAACTGCTGAACGGTCGTCTTGCGGCCAAGGCCTTTGACGACCGGGCTTGTGTGGCCGCGCTGACCGAATGCCTGCACACCCTGAGCGGCATGTACCATCAGTGGGATGTGGTCGCCGTCGCTACCGTTCAGGAGGAGAACGGGCTTAACGGCGCCCGGACGGCAACCTACCATGTTCAGCCCGACATCGCCATCGCGCTCGACGTGACGTTTGCGCCTCAGCCGGGCGTGGACGCTGATGAAACCTGCGAAATTGGCGGCGGCCCCGGTCTGGGCATCGGCCCCAATTTTCATCCCAAACTGGTCGAGCGCATACGTGAAACGGCCCGGCGTCACGAAATCAAGTTGCAGGACGACGTCATACCGGGCGCAAGCGGCACCGACGCCTGGGCGATTCAGATCGCGCGCGATGGTGTGCCAACCGCGCTGCTGGAAATCCCGCTACGGAGCATGCATTCGCCGGTTGAAATGGTCGATCTGCGCGATATTGAACGTCTGGGCCGGCTGCTGGCACACTTCATTGCCGCGCTGGATGTCGAATTCATGTCATCACTTCAGTGGGACGAAGCCCGGCGCGAAGAAAAAGCGTTGTAGCATTTATTTGCGCCCGCGCGTACCGGAACGACGAAAGGGAAGCCGTTGTTACTTAAGGAACTGTCACAGGCCATCGGCGTTTCCGGCAAGGAAGACGCCGTGCGTAAGCTGATTCTCGAAGCAATTGAACCGCATGTTACCGACATACAGATCGACCCGTTGGGAAGCGTAACCGCCGTTAAGGCGGGAACCGAACCGGGACGCCCGCGCGTGATGGTCGCCGCCCATATGGATGAGGTGGGTTTTATGGTGACCGGCATTGATAACGATGGCCTGATCCGTTTCACCGGCGTCGGCGGTCTGGATGAGCGCATCCTGCCGGGTTTGCGGGTGAAGGTCGGCGACAACCAGTTGCCGGGATGTATCATCTGGACACCCATTCACCACAACCGCGAGCAAAACGTGGTGAAAATGAAGCAGTTGCGGATCGACATCGGCGCGACGAGCAAGGACGCGGCGTTGAACCACGTCAAGCCCGGCGACCGGATCGCTTTCGATTCTGAGTACCGTGAATTAAGCGACACGGTCGTTCGCGGCAAGGCATTTGATGACCGGGTAGGCTGCTCGCTGTTGGTCGATGTGCTGGCGGGCGGTCCGTATGCTGTCGATGTGCTGGCGGCCTTTACCGTTCAGGAAGAAATCGGCCTGCGCGGCGCGACGGTCTCTGCCCAGCGCCTCAATGCTGACGTCGCGCTGGTGCTGGAGGGCACGACGGCGCATGATCTGCCTAATCCGCTGGCAAATCCCGACGATGACGAGCCGGTCAACCCGACAACGCGGCTGGGACACGGCCCCGCGCTGACAATCATGGATCGCAGCATGATCGTGCCGCCACGCCTGCTGGCGTTTATCCGCGAAACCGCTGAGGCCAACGGCATACCCTACCAGTTCAAGACCCAGCTTGGCGGTGGTACGGATGGCGGCTCCATTCATGTGGCGGCGGGCGGCCGCCCCACCGCCGTGATTTCGATGCCGTGTCGCTATATTCACAGCCCGATCGCGCTGCTGAACAAGGACGATTACGCCAATACGCTCCGGCTTGTGCAGGCCGTCCTCAACGGGCTTACGTTCGACGTTCTGCCAGCCAGCAATGGTCGCGTTTAGACACAGTGCCGGGCATGTCGAGCTACCGGCAGCCGGCTAAGGAGACTGAGGGTGAAGGATCTGATTCGCAAGCTTGTCGAGGCATGGGGTCCATCCGGTTACGAGCATCACGTGCGCGCGTTGATTACCGCGGAAGTCGAACCGTTCGTCGATGAAATCATCGTCGATCCGCTGGGCAATCTGATTTGCCGCGTCGGGCAGGGCGGCAAAAGGATCATGGTCGCGGCGCACATGGATGAGATCGGCGTCATGACGACCTTTCAGGAGCCCAAAAGCGGTTATCTGCGCTTTTCACCGATTGGCGGTCTGCTCCATACGACGCTGTTTGGCAATCGCGTGCGCTTCGAGGACGGCACGATCGGTGTCATCGGCGTTCACGAACCATTTGGTGGCGGGCGGACGAACGTGCCGAATCTGGACGATTTTTATATCGACGTCAGCGATGGCGATGGCAGCACTGCGCTGACGGCGGGCCAGCCCGCGACGCTCTGGCGCACACTGGATGAGCGAGGAACACGCCTCGTGGCCAAGTCGATGGATGATCGCGTGGGCTGCGCCGTGGCCATAGAAGCGTTACGACGCCTGAACCGGCAAACGCCGAATGAAGTTTATTTTGTGTTCACCGTGCAGGAGGAAGTTGGTCTGCGAGGCGCGCGCGCGGCGGCTTATCGCGTCGCACCTGATGTCGCCATCGCGCTCGACGTCACTTCCAGCGGCGATGAAGTGAAGGGCGAAAAGATGTCGGTCCGGCTTGGCGGCGGCGCGGCGATCAAGGTCCATGACGTCGGGCTGGTTGTACCTCCGGCAGTCCGCCAGTGGATGGTCGATCGCGCTGAGGCCGATGGCATTCCGTATCAACTCGAGCTGCTCAAGCTCGGTACGACCGACGCCGCAGCCATCCAGACGGCGCGGGCGGGTGTGCCCAGCGGCGCGATTTCGGTCCCGTGCCGTTTTGTCCATACCACCAGTGAAACGGTTGACACTGGCGACGTCGAGGCGTGTGTGGCGTTGCTGACCGGCTTGCTGTCTAACGAGGTCGTCCTGGCAACGGGATAATAAACGGAAAGTTGTGGCTGCTTACAGGCTGGAAACCTTTTTCATTGCATTCGCTTCTCCGGCGTATAATGAGGTAATACGGCGTGTCTAGTGGCGGAGCGGTCCAGATTGGTTGCTACGTCGCGAGTGGTTGCTGCTGTGTGTGGGGTGTGTGTTCGGCGGTGACCGGGCTGCGCTTCCAGTATCAGCAGGCGTATGGAGCCACATAACAAATGTGAAGTGACCTCTGATCCGCGACTAGTAAGTGCAAGAGATGCCCAATGGCTAATCGGGATGTCCAACATCCATCGTCACTTGCGGACTTTGAACTGCTTGCTGAAGTCTCTCAGTTACTTACGTTCGTTGATCTGGATCATGTCCTCGAGCGTGTGATTGATCTGACAGCGCGCGCGGTGGGCGCTTCCAAGGCCAGCCTGTTTCTGCAGCATGAACACGGCGATGACTGGCAGCGCCTGCTGACCACGCGCAAGCTCGATCCACAGGAGTCGCGGCAGGTCGTCCAGAGCGTGATGGATCGTGGGCTGGCCGGCTGGGTCATGCGCTACCGTCAGGGGGCCATTGTCTACGATACCGAGCAGGATGACCGCTGGATTGTTTTTCCCAATGACACAACGCCCGTGCGCTCAGCGCTGTGCCTGCCGCTCATGCAGGACGGCGAGGTGCTGGCGGTTATCACGCTCACGCATCCGGAACCCAATCATTTTACCGAGAACCACCTGCGGCTGCTGAGCATCATTGCCAATCAGGTTTCGGTCGCCATTCGCAATGCCCAGTTGTTCAACCGCATGCAGGAGCAGCAGCGGCAACTGGAAGCCACGCTTCACGCCATTCCCGACCTGTTACTGGTTGTGGATGACGAAGGCGAAGTCATTCTGGCGAACGACCCGATGCTTGATTTTCTGGGCCAGACGCGCCAAGAGATTGCAGGCAAGACGCTGGCGAACCTGCTTGAAGTCGACAGCGCGCTCGCGCCGTTGGCCGAACTCATCGAGAACCCGTCGCAGGGTGAGGGAACGTGGTCGTTCAAGACACGCTCGGATCGCCGGCGGCAGGATTTTGTCGTCACGGTGTCACGCTGGGAAAACGTATCGGGCGGCACTGCCGGGCATGTGCTGGTCATGCACGACGTCACGACCCTGCGCGATCTGGATCGCTTCAAGAGCGAGATGCTGCGCATGGCATCGCATGACTTACGCAGCCCGCTGGCGCTGATCGTCGGCTACTGCGATCTGATACGCATGGAC
This sequence comes from Chloroflexota bacterium, assembly GCA_003242205.1. Taxonomy (GTDB): domain Bacteria; phylum Chloroflexota; class Anaerolineae; order Aggregatilineales; family Phototrophicaceae; genus ZC4RG36. Next base: position 7,309 of record QGUR01000007.1, read on the forward strand.
ACGCCAGAGGACTCCCCGATCCATGAGTATCTGGAAGTGGTCATTCGCAGCACCCATCGCATGCGTACGCTTCTCGACGATCTTCTGCGGGTTGAGGAAATCCGCTCGTCGCCCGACGAACTGCAGAAACCGACTGACTTTTCCGAACTCGTCAACAAGGTTGTCGATAACCTGCGCCTGCTGGCCGGGGCCAAGAACCAGCGGATTGAACTGGATATCCGGCTGGAAGGCCTGCCGCCGGTCAAGCTGGACCCAACTTTGATCCGTGAATCGATGGAAAACCTGATCGCCAACGCCGTCAAATATACGGGTGAGGGCGGTCTGATCCGTCTCACCAGTTATTATGATGCTGACCGCGTCCACTTTGTCGTTGAAGATAACGGTATCGGCATCTCCGAGGATGATCTGCCAAAGATCTTTGAATGGGGATATCGGGCGAAGCGGCACTCCGAAACGCCGCTGGTGGAAGGACGCGGCTTGGGCCTGAGCTTGGTCAAAACCGTGATGGAACGGCATGGCGGCGAAGTGTGGGCCGAGAGCCAGGAGGGGGTTGGCAGTCGCTTCGGTTTCTGGTTGCCGAGGTGATGGATTCGCCTGATGAGTTCGCCGCGCGCGCAACTGGATCGCCTGAGGACCGCCCTACAGGAAATTCAGGCGCATCGTCACCTTTTTAGTGAAGAGGTTTATCACGAGCTTATCCTCACGCTGACTGACCGGATCGACCGGCTTCAATCGTCGGCCAGTGGCACGCCCGGCCTGCCCGACCGCGATGAAATTCGCCTCGTTTCGGTCATGTTCATCGACGTTGAAAATTCCACGCGGCTGGCGCAGATCCTTCAGGAAGACTGGAAAACGCTCATCAGCGATATCCACCGCCGTCTGGCGCGGATTATCGACGACTGGCGCGGTGAAATTGGCCAGTATCTGGGCGATGGCCTGTTGTGTTTCTTTGGCGCGCACCGCAGCCGCGACGATGACGCGAATCGCGCCGTCTCGTGCGCGCTGGCGATCCAGCAGATGGCTGGTGAACTGGCGCCGTCGGTCCGTGAGCGCTATGGCGAGGACTTTGCGCTGCGTATCGGCATTAGCACCGGGCGTGTTGTCGTCGGCACGATCGGGACAGAAGCGCGGCAGGAACTGGCCGCTTTCGGTTCGGCCACCAATCTGGCTGCCCGCCTGCAGCACCTTTGCCCGCCTGGTGGCGTGCTGGTCGACACACAAACCTATCACCGCGTGCGCGACTGGTTTGTGACGACGCGGCAGATACCCGTCAGCCTCAAGGGATTCGACACGCCGGTTGAATCGTATCTGGTGACGGGACGCCGTTACGCGCACGTGGCGGCCCTCACCAACGAAACGATTGCCGGTATTGCCCTGCCGTTTGTCGGGCGGAATAAGGAATTCAACTATCTGCTCCGCCTTTGGAACGACGCGCTCGACGAAGACGCCATGCACGTGATCACCCTGACCGGCGAAACAGGGGTTGGCAAAAGCCGCCTGCTTCAGGAAGCGCTGGCCATCGCCGGAGACTGGCCATTTTATGTCATCACGCTGGTCGGGCGGGATGAAAAGCGCACGACGTCATTCGCGCTGCTCAACAGCCTGCTGGCCGAAATCTGCCACCGCGTCGACGGCGCTATGACGGCGCTGACGGAAGCGCGCATCCAGCACTGCATCGAACAGACATGGCCTGCTGCCGGGCCGGAGGCCGCCGCGGTCATCGGGCGGCTGGCCGGTTTTGCGTTCGCCGATTTTCCCGATCTGGATGTGGATCCACTTGAAACTGTGGCGGCATGGCTGCGCGCGCTGGCCGGTAACCGGGCGCTGATGATTGCCGTCGACAATCTACAGTGGGTCGATCACGCTTCGCTCGATTTGCTCGAATATCTGGCCATTGCGTTTGTCAATAAGAGCGGCATTCTCCTTACGGCGGCCCGACCGGACTTCGCCCAGCGCCGGAAGAATTTTCTCGAAACCTGCGCCCGGCGCACGGACATGGTCATCGGCCGGCTGGACGACGCGGCTACCCGCAAGCTCATCGAACACGTGGTGCGCTATGTCGATAATGTGCCGGCCCGGCTGATCGACCACATTCATGAGCGATCCGAAGGCAACCCGCTGTTTGTCGAAGAGTTTTTACGCATGCTGTTCGATAACGGCGTTTTCGAGGCGCGCAGCGATGGTCGCTGGCGTACCAACACGTACCTTTATGGCATGCTCGCGGGCGAACTGCCAAACGGTCTGCTCGGTGTTTTTCAGGCGCGGCTTGATGACTTGCCGCCGCTCTCGCGCCGCATTCTGCAGATCGCTTCCGTAATTGGCCCGACGTTCTGGGAAGAGGCGGTTTCACGACTGAACGGTTTCGATGCTGCTCCGCTGCTGGCAGACCTGACCGAGCGTGGCATCATCGTTCGCAACGCCGAAAGCTCGCTGCGCGGCCAGAAAGAATACCGGTTTCGCCATACCCTGTATAGCGATGTGGCCTATGCAATGCTGATGCGGCACGAACGCGAGCATTATCACCGGCAGATCGCCGACTGGCTGACGTGGCAGGTAGCCGACCAGCCTGATTTTCTGGGACAGTTGGCCGAACATCTGGCGCTGGGGCAGAAGCGAGAGCAGGCGCTGACGGTCTTTCTGGCCGCCGCTCAGGACCGGGTGAAGCGCGGCATGCATACGCAGGCATTGAAACTGGTTGAGGCCGGACTGGGCTGCCAGAGCGACGTGCCGCGCGAGGTAGCGCTGCCGGTGGTCAGCCAGTTGTGGTTGCAGCAAGGACTGGCGCTGCTGGCTTTGCGACGCTACAGCGAAGCCAGCGCTGCCGGACAGACTGCGCTCATGCTGTTGGACGAACTGCCCGCCGGCGATCTGATCGAACAGCGCGAGCAGGCCAGTTGGCTGGCGCAGGAAGCGCAGCGCCTGATGAGGGACGCCGACGACGACAGGAACGCGAGGCTGCCTCAGGCGTCGAGCAACTGATAGGCGTTGGCGGCGTATTCCTGCACCGTGCCGGTGACCGGCGCCAACTGCACGCCGCTGGCTTCCGCCGCTTCCAGTTCATCTTCGACCCGTTCTTTCAGGCGGCGCACGTTACGGTTGGTCGGGTCCAGACGCATGGCTTCATCGGCCAGTAGTTCGGCGATTTTCAGGTGACGCCGGCTTTCGGCCAGCAGGTTCGCCAGATCTACCAGCAGGCTGACGATGTTATCGCGATTGTTGGCCTGTATCGCCAGATGAAGCGCCTGCCGGTAGCGCAACACGGCCTGGCCAAGCTGCTGCGCCTGAAGCGAGGCGTCACCGAGGTTCCTGAGCTGTAACGCCTCTTCTTCTTTGTCGCCAACCTCGCGGGCGATATACAACGCCGATGTATGGAAGGCGATGGCTTCCGTCCAGTGCGATAGTTCGCCGTAGGCCGTGCCCAAACCGCCGAGCACGCGGCCCTCACAATCGCGTTTGCCCTGTTCTCTGAAAAGCGCCAGCGCCTGATCCCACTGTTTGATCGCATCCTGCGGGCGGCCATCATCCAGCAGCGCATAGCCCAGTTGCATCAGCAGTTGCGCCTCTTCCTCGCTGTTCTGTAGCTGGCGCGCCAGATCGAGCGCCAGCGTGTAAGCGCTGACGGCCTGATCGCTTTCACCAAGCTGCTGCCGCGCATCGCCGAGAATGCTAAGCAGGCGCATCTGGCGGGCGGTATCGCCGGTCTGCTGGGCGATCTGTACGCCGCGTGAGGCGTGCAGCACGGCTGCCTGTAAGTTGTCGGTTCGGGCGGTCAGGGACGCAAGCGTTTCCAGCGTTCGCAGCATACCCGACCGGTCTTCCATCTCCTCGTAAGTGGCGAGCGCTTCTGAAAAGCTGGCGATCGCCTCATTCTCCATGTTGGCCTGAACGAACGCCTGACCGATCTGGCTCAGCAGTTCGGACTGGCGGTGCAGATTGCCTTGCTGGCGCGCCTGAGCCAGCGACGCGCGAAGCCGCGCGACTTCCGGCGGCTCCGGTGAAGGCGGTGTGGGCTCGCCTTCGGCTTCCTTGTCCGCAGGCGCTTCTGGTTCGGTCATTTCGTCCGTCGTCTCGGCGACCGTTGCCGTTTCCGCTTCGTCTATGTCTTCGTCTTCGAATTCGTCTTCTTCATCCTCGCCCAGCAGGTCGTAGGGCAGGGTCGGGTAGAACGCGTCCTCGGCTTCCTCGTCTTCTTCCTCTTCCAGATCGAGGTCGTCCTCCTCCTCATCGCTGCCCAGAAGCGGCGCTACCGGGGGCAGGGGGGCGTCAGAGGTGGTGACGGCAGTGGTCGCTGTTGGGCTTTCTTCGGCGGCTTCCGGTTCCGAGGCTTCTTCATCTTCAGGTTCGTCGCTTGCAGGCGGCGATTGTTCGCCTGCCCTGACGTCCTCATAGGGCAGCGGCGCGCTCGTCTCGCTGGCATGGGCGGGAAATGCGCTCGTCGAGCTGGTGGCCAACCGGCGCAACGACATCAGTTCGTAGACGTAGCCGCGCGCGTTGACAAAATCTCCCGCCTGCATGAGCGCGACGGTAAGCTGGTTGGCAGTATCCTGATCGCCCTGCTCGGTTGACCAGCGGGCTGCGGCCAGCAGGGAATCCATTTCGGCGGCCAGTCTGTTGTAAGCGTCGGCGGATGCGTTGCTGTGCTTCCGGGCGTAAGCCACGAGCGTGTCGCGCACTTTCGTCCGTAGAGGATCGAGCTTGTTGGAGCCGCGCAGCAGCGGCTGGGTAAATGTGTAGGTGATCGGGTGAAGCCGGTAATAGCTGGAACCATAGCGCTGGAAGCGTTCCAGCAGCCCGCGCCGGGCAAGGATTTCCATCGCTCGTTCGATGCTTTCCTGCGGCGCGCTGCTGACCATGCTCAGAAGCTCGGCGGACGCTTCTCCGGTGAAGGTCGCGCCCATCATGAGCACAAGGCCCTGCATTGCGCTGTTGAGCGTGCGGAACGCCGTCGTTAGCGCCAACAGCGGCCCGGCGACGCCGGGTTGTTGCGGCATCGCATTGAGAAAATCAAGCGGGCTTTGCTGGTTGGCACGCACTGTCGCCGCGGCGACCACAAGGGCGAAGGGATTGAAATTCAGCCGTTCGACCAGATTGTCGATGTCGGCGTCATGCTCTTCGCTGTCCGGGTTTTCGAGGCCGGCCACCTGACGGAAGAGCAGCGCGGCCTGGCCCGGTTCCAGCCTGCTCAGGCTGATGGGCGTCCAGGGGCCGACCAACTGCTCGTCGGACAGAATCAGGGCAGGCAGGTTATCGGCGCAACGGGTGATGAATTCCTGTGCAACTGCCGCGTCGATAGTGCCATCGATAACGATCAGTGGCTTGTTGGCTGTCAGGGTATGGGCAACCGCGCCGATCATCGCCCGCGGGTTTTCCCGGTTGGCGATCTCCGGTATGCCATAGGCGCGCCCAACGCGCACCAGCAGGTCTTCCAGTTCCGGCTGGCGCACGTGCATCCACAGAACGCCGCCCGGCAATTCGGTGTAGGCGCTGGCCAGCGTTGCGGCCAGCGCGGTTTTGCCGATGCCCGCCGGCCCGTAAATCTGAACCGGCATGTTGTCTTTCAGGTGGGTATAAATCGTGGCCAGAACCATGTCCCGGCCAATCAGTTTGCTCGGCAGTGTCGCGGGTAGAGACTGGGCCTCGTGAACTGGCGCTTCGTGAGAGGTAAAGTCGGCCATGAACTCTTCTCTTTACGGCTGAATGTCCCCGGCGTCGGACACGGTCGGCAGCGATCCGGCCCGCGCGCCTGCCGGATGTTCCGCCGGCAATTGGCGGTGAAAGACCGGCGCTGTGCGGCGATTTTGGTTGCCAGTTTGCAGTATAGCCCAGGCGACAATTCACGGCAATTTAGGTTGGGCCGCCGTCGGCATGGCGTAAGGCTCCGTCCCGTCATTTCATGGCCGGTCGTTTTGTCTGGATGTGAAAGGGCGTTGGTGGGGCGTATCTCAGTCCGGCTCTGGCCGGGATGTGGTTGATCTGGGGCGTTCTAACAAACAGGACGGGAACGACCCGTCCTGGATGGTAGGTTATTCGGCTGGAGGTGGCGGTACCGGCAGTTCGTCCTCTGGCGTGTCTTTCCACTTCTCGCCTTCTGAAACCAGCATGACCGGAATACCGTTGCGAATGGGGTATTTGTAGCCGGAGTCGTCGCAGACTAGCCAGGCATTCTTCACCAGACGAAGCCGCCCCGGATCGCTTCCCTTGTCCTTGTAATGGACGGCGACCGGACAGCGCAATATTTCCAGAAGTTCGGCATCAATCGGTGTGGAGGTATCGCTCATGGCGGCAATTCTGCTCCTGGCGGACTTATCTCTATTTTGCCAGTATAGCGGGAAGCAAACGCAAGCGTCAACCGGCATGGCGACTAAGGTCCGGTTTTCTCTTCAGAAGCGTTGGTATAGTATTGTATATTGTGTCCTCAAATGTGAGGCGCTTAAGGCGCGGATTGTTCCCCAATGTTTCATTTCAGGATACAATTCGCGCTCGTGAGAAAAAACCGGATCGATAACAGGAGTGCATATATGGTTCGCTCATTTGGTGCTCGTTCTACATGGTTCGCGCTGATGACCCTGCTTGCGGCGTTTGCCGTTCTGACGACCGGCGTTCTGGCGCAGGATTCGGGCGAGTTCGTCCTCAGCGAGACCGACACTAGCCTGAATATGGATTTCTATATGGGTGGCGCGAAGGTCTACTGTGTTAACGAGTTCAGAATGCCGTGGCCAACCTATGAAAACGGTGGCGGTTTCCTGGTGCTCGATCCTCAGGGCGAGGAAATTTTGTTTGTCCCTGAAGCAGCGATTGAAGAGGGGATTGCGCAGGTCGAACAGACCGGCCAGTATGCCACATTGGGTGTTTCCGAGCGGCTGTGGTATGGCGGAGCGCCGATTGCGATCTACTATCTTCCCTCCGGTGAGTTTCAGATCAACGCCGCCGATGAATGGGAAAAGCCGGTTGAGTTCCGTTGGACCGAGTGCCGTAATGTGACCGTGGCCACCAGCGACGGCTGCAAGCCGGGTTGGGACCGCAATGCCAGCGGGCGCTGCGTATACGAGAATCTGTACTAAACGTGTCATCTCGCCGGCCTGAGCGGCTGGCAAACTGAACGCGCGGAGATGTCGCCCGACGGCACACTCCGTGCGTTTTTAATTCAGCTGAACGCTGCCCGGTTGTTCGGAAATACAGTGATGCGCTCGGAGCAACCTGTGCGAAAAACTGAGCGCCTGCCCGATGGCTGGGGCTGGTGGCTTGCCTTGGGCGGCGTGTTCTTGCTGCTGGCTGCTGCTATATGCTACGCGGCGACGCTATTGCTGGCTTATTTATGATGCCCGGCACGAGACGTTTCTTCTACTGCCTTTTCGGTTTTGCCGTGCTGGTTGTCATCGCCGGGCCGGTTGTCGCGCCGCGCCCGGAAGCCGCGCCTGTTCAGGTCATGCAGGGGTGGGCCGTGTGGCAGCAGAGACAATGCGGAGCTTGTCACGGCCTGCTGGGACAGGGAGGCGGATTCGCTTCCGACCTGACGGAGTTCGCGGTGCGCACGCCGCTGCCGGAGTTTGATCCAAACGCCGCTCATTCGGCAATGCCGCTTCCGGCAAGCGGCGTCTTGCTGACAGATGCTGAAAGCGCCAGCCTTGGCGCTTTGCTGTTTTGGGTAGCAAAGACAGACATTGCCGCCCGCTGGCCGCCGGAGCCGGTCAAGCGTCCGCTGGCTGCCACACGGGACACGGGCCGTTAGCGATGGCAGTTCAGGAAGCGCGCGCTCCGTTTTCACTGCTGGCGCTGGCGATCTTGCTGCTGATGCTCTTTAGCGGGCTGGCGCTGCTTTCGGCCGCCTCGTGGCTTCCGGGCTCGACGCTGTTGGCAACACTTGCGGACAGGCTGGGCAGCGCGACCGGCGTGGCATTGCGGCTGGCCGCCCTCACGGGACTGGCCGGCGGCGGCCTGATGGTCGCGCGGGCTTCTGGTCTGCGCCCGGCGCGCCTTCTGGTGGCGGGCTGGGCGAGCTATGCCGTGATATCTGTTCTGGCCACGACGCTTCAGCCGGAATCGCCCATACGCTATGCTCTTGCGGCGACTGAAGCCGCGTTGCTGATTGTGAGCGTCATCGCGGCAGGTCGCCATAGCTGGCGAACACCGGTCGGCCTTGTATGGGGCGCGGGGATCGGGTTGGCCGCCGTTGCCAGCGTCGCCACACTTTTACCTGCCGGTGATCCATTGAGCGCGTTATTCGTCGATCGCGTAGCGGGAGGGCTGCGAGACTGGCTGGCGTTTCCGCTGGCCGCGCAGGCACTTGCCTACTGGCTGGCCGGGCGCTTTAGCACGGTAGGCGCAGACTGGGCGGACGAGAGCCTGCTGACGACTGCCGGCTTGATGGCGCTGGCCGGTATGTTAGCGACGCTTTCGCGGCTGCCACCGCTGGTAGTGACTTCGTGGGTGATCCATGCGGCCAATGGCGCGACGCTGCTTATGCCTCTACTGGCGCTGATCGTGGTGGCCCACGCTTACCGGACGCTGGCAAATCGCAGTCGTGCATCGACTCTGGCGGCGCACTGGACGGCGCTGGCATGGTTGCTGTTTCTGCTCGGTTTCGGGGTGCTTATGCCGCTCACCGGCATGCCGGTCATTCGGGAGTGGGCAGCGGGAACGCTGCTGGACCAGTCGGCAGCCTTATTCGCCAGCCTGTTTCCGCTCAGCGTGATCCCCGGCATGGTCAATCAGGTCGCGGCTGAATTGCATGGCAAGGATGGCCGCATCACGGGATTGATGCCGTTTTGGCTGGTCGCGTTCGGTTGGCTGATCGCAGGTAGTAGTCTGGCAGTTGCCGGGGTAATCCAGATTTACGTTGGCCGTGTGCTGGGCGTACCGGCAGGCGATGTTCTGGTGTTGCTAGAGCCGGTGTTTGTGTTATGCGCGTTCGGCTGGCTGAGCGGGGCAACTGGCGTTCTCGTTTACGGGCTTGCGTTCTGGTATCGTCGTCCGCCGGTTTCGCAAACGCCCTGAAACATGAGGCTTGCTCACAACCACATCGCGTTCGGGGGATCGTTCTCGCCTCGCAAAATCCGGTTGACATAGTGCAGCGCCTGACGGGTGTTGAACGGGGCTGCCGGTTCTGCAAAATTCTGTGTTGGTTGGCGCTCAAGGATGACCACCAGCGCAATTCCATCCGTTACCGAGATAAGCTGAGCGTCGCGCAGGTTACCCGCGTCATCCTTATAGCGCACGCGATACTCGTTAAACTGGCTTGGGCTCCAGTTTGAGGTCTGGCGGGCGAGTCCGATTAGCGTTTTGACGACAGCCGTCACTCGATTTACAGCGACGCTCTCGCTCACGGTCGATGCGAGCACGCCTCTGTCTGCGCTGATCAATATCAGCCCCTCGATTTCGAGCGTCATTTCCTGAAATTCCCACAAACACCGGGTTAGCTGACTCAACTGACGGCTTTCCATTCGTCTCTCCAGCGACTAAATCTTCATGTCAATCGTAATTTATAACTATAAAGAGCGCCAGCGCTATTCCTCGAACGTTAATGCAAGCCGGGCAGAACCGCTCAACCTTGCTGAAGAATGGCTGAGAACTCGCTGAGTCTACTTCAGCAGCGCTTGAGGTGTAATTAAGAATGATATATACTTTGGATCGCGTAATAGTCGCACAGGAGGTTTCGCCATGACATACGGGCCAACCGATACCGGGGCCGGGATGACGACGGGGGATCGTGGGATCCTGAGTCGCGTCAAAGAAGACATGGAAGTCTATGACGTCAATGGCGAACACGTTGGCGAAGTCGAATGGGTGTATTTAGGTGAGGCCAGTCAGGGAGCAATCGACGCGGGGACCGGCCCTCGAACCGTTTCCGAGACCGGCTCGACAGCAGATACCTTTGTCGATGTCGTGGCACGGGCCTTTGACGACGATGACCTGCCCGATACAGTGCGTTCCCGCCTGCTGATGAACGGTTTTATCCGTATTGACGCCGATGGCCTCTTTGCGGCAGATCGCTTTGTTATGCCCGACCAGATCGCGAGCGTTTCGGGCGATCGCGTCATGCTGAATGTGCGGCGTGACGAACTGATCAGGGACTGACGCTCACTCTGTCGCGGGGCTTGTGGCCTGGCTTTCAACGCCCCACAGACGAACGGTATTGTCGCCGCTGCCCGAGGCCAGCAACCGGCCGTTAGGATGGAACGCAAGCGACAATACCGGCTTTTCGTGCGCTTCCAGTTGGGTGAGCAATTTCCCCGTAGCGACTTCCCATAACTGCACAATTCCATGATTGTCCGACGCCAGTAGCGTGCCGTCAGGGCTGAACGCCACGGCGCGCACATCGCCGTCGTGCTCGAGGATGTAGCGGGTTTGCTCGCTGGCGACATGCCACAGGCGCACGGTGCGGTCGCGGCTGCCGGACGCCAGCCACTCTCCATCCGGGCTGAACGCTACATCGCGGACCCAGTCGAGGTGGCCGTAGAGCGCGGTTACCTGACGCCCATCGCGCCACAGGCGGATGCTGGCGTCGCGGCTGCCAGACGCCAGAAGCTGGCCGCTGAATGCCAGTGAGGTGATTTCGTCGCCATGTCCGGTCAGGATTTCCCGGCGTGACGTGTGGACCAGATTCAGAATCCGTACGGTGCGATCACCGCCGCCTGAGGCGAGCAGCGAACCATCGTCGCTGAACGCTACCGCGTTGACGGCGTCGCTGTGCCCGCGAATGGTTGAGATCGCCTGCGTGCTGGCGACGAGACACAGCTTAACGGTGGTATCTGCGCTGGCGGTGGCGAGGATGTTGCCGTCGGGGCTGAATGCGATGGCCTTGACGGGCGCGTCATGCGGGGTAAGCGTGCGGTTTGGCGGGCCGCCAAAATCGCCTTCCCACAGGCTGACGCCGCCGCCATGCGCGACCGCCAGAAGCGCTCCGTTTGGGGACCAGGCGAGTTCCGTAATAAAGCCACAGCGCGCTTGCGAGAGTTCGGCAATCCTGACGCTGTTGGATGGAGTCAACCGCTCAAACGTCATGCCATATCTCCCGTAGCGCCGCCGATGATGTCAACGCGGTAATTGTTGCGCGTTCGCGGGTTTTCCGCTAGTGGAAACCATGCTGGCGGTGTGTGGCAGGGGATGGCATTAACACGGGCATCCGCCAAAACGCGCCGGTCGGCTATAATGCACCCATGCACATCGGCCTCAATGCTCATCTGCTTTCCGGTGCGCCGGGCTATCGTTCCGCGGGCATCCATCAGTATATCGACCGTTTGCTCGGTCATCTGGCAGCGGCAGCCCCTGAATGGCGCTTCACGGCGTTGGTCGGGCGACGCAATCGCCGCGCCTATTCCGGCATCGAAATGCGCCGATCTGTCTGGGATACGGAAGCCCCGCTGCGGCGGCTGCTGTGGGAGCAATTCGCCCAGCCGTGGGCGCTTGGCGAGTTCGACCTGTACCACGCGCTTGCGTTCGCCGGCCCGGTGATCCTGCGCGCTCCGATGGTTGTCACGGTTTATGATCTGAGCTTTATCCACTATCCGCAGTACCTGCCGGCGTCGCGGCGGTTCTATTTGCGGTTGTTCACAGGGCTGACGTGCCGGCGCGCTCGTCAGGTGCTCACCATCTCGGAAAGCACGGCGCGCGATGTGATGGCGACCTTCGGCCTGCCGCCTGAGCGGATCGCCGTGACGTGGTGCGGGCATGACGCCGATCGCTATCATCCGCTGCCACCCGAAGACATCGCCGCGTTCAAGCGCGCGCGTGGCCTGCCCGAGCGTTTCTGGCTTTATATCGGCACGCTCGAACCGCGCAAGAACCTGACGACGCTGTTTGAGGCCTATGCCGCTCTGCCGCGTTCCAAGCGATTGCCGCTGTTGATCGGCGGCGGCAAGGGCTGGCAGTATGACAGCATTTTCGCCACCGTCGAGCGGCTTGGCTTGAGCCGGGAGGTCGAGTTTAAGGGCTTTCTCCCTACGGAAGAGCTGCCGCTTTGGTACAATAGCGCCGAATTGTTCGTTTATCCCTCTTTGTTCGAGGGGTTTGGACTACCAGTGCTGGAAGCCATGGCCTGTGGCACACCTGTGATTGTTTCCGCCGCATCCTCGCTGCCTGAAGTTGCAGGTGACGCCGGCCTGATCGTTCCGCCGCTGGACGTGGATGCCTGGCGCGCGGCGCTGGCTCGCGCTGCAGGTGATGCCGACTGGCGCAGCGAGGCGCGCGACCGTGGGCTGGAACGCGCTGCCTGTTTCACCTGGGCCAGGACAGCCGAGCAGACGATAGCGGCTTACCGCCGGGCCATGGGCGAGTAGTAACCATGCAGGACGATTTGACGAGCGAAACTTCGCGCCCGACTTCGTTTACCGAACCACGCTGGCTGCTACCGCTGCTGGACATCCTGCTGGCGGTCGCGGCCTTTGGACTGGCCTACTTCATCCGCTACGAATTGCAAATTCTGAGGCCGGTGAACGAGTTCAACCGCGCCCCCTTCGATCCGTACTGGCCATATGTGGTCATGTACGTGCTGCTGCTGTTGCTGAGCTATCAGGGCAGTGGCCTCTACAAGCAGGTACGCGGACGTTCATGGCTCGACGAAGTGTCGATCATCGTCAACGGCGTCAGCAGTTCAACCGTGCTGCTGATGGCGGTCAGCTTTGTCATTCAGCCGCTGGTTTTCAGCCGTTTGATGATCATTTATGTGGCGGCAATCACCATCGTGCTGCTGTCGCTGCTGAGGATGGTTCGGCGGATTATCTACGCGCGTCTGCGCGCGCGCGGTATCGGCGTCCGGCGGGTGCTGGTCGTTGGGGCGGGCGATGTCGGCAAGGCGGTAATGCGTACCATGATCGCCCGGCGGGAATTTGGCTACCTGCCCGTGGGCTATCTGACGGAAGACAGTTCCCAGCCACAGGTCGATATTGGCCGTATCCGGGCGCTTGGCACGCTCGATGACCTCAGCGAGATTCTACAGCGAGAGGCGCTCGATACCGTCATCATCACGCTGCCGTGGGCCTTTCATGACCGGATATTACAGATGGTGCGTCTTTGTCAGGATGCCGGCGTTGATGTGCAGGTCGTGCCGGATGTGTTCCAGTTAAATCTGCGTCAGGTGCAGGCCGAGAATCTGGACGGCATTCCCCTGCTGTATGTCAACAATTTCACCACTTTTCCCGGCATCAACCGTTTGCTCAAGCGGGCGATCGACGTCGGGCTGATCATTTTGATCGCGCCGATTTTGGTGCCGGTGGCGCTGCTGGTCGCTCTGGCGATCCGGCTGGAGGGGCCGGGGCCGATTCTGTACGCGCAGCGTCGTGTTGGCGAAAACGGGCGCCAGTTCGATATTCTCAAGTTCCGCAGCATGGTGCCGAATGCCCATGAAATTCTTGATCAGCTTGTGCGCCAGACCGGCGAAGACCCGCGCCATCCGAAAATCAAGAACGACCCGCGCGTGACCCGCGTGGGCCGGGTGATCAGGGCGCTTAGCCTCGATGAAATCCCCAATCTGATCAACGTGCTGCGCGGGCAGATGAGTCTCGTGGGGCCGCGCCCGCCGACGCCCGAAGAAGTCGCGCTGTACGAACCCTGGCATTTGCAGCGGCTGTCGATCATGCCCGGCATCACCGGCCTGTGGCAGATCAACGGGCGCAGCGATGTGCCGTTCGATGAGATGTGCCTGCTGGATATCTACTATATCGAGAACTGGTCGATCAAGCTGGACGCGCAGATTCTCATGATGACCATTCCGCGCGTGCTTCTCCGCCACGGCGCATATTGATCTAAAAAAGCCCTAAACATTGCTGCGTGGCTCTGTCCGCTTTCTGGATAGCTTCATAGTTAAACTGGCGCAGCGCCTCCCACATGTCATCACCCACAGCTTTCCAGTCTGCGCGTGTTGCATAGAAGTCAGCGAGGTTGCCATTCGGTGCGCTGTTGTACTCATTAAGCGTACCGAGCACGTCGACAAGTCGGGCCACTCCCGATAGAAAGGATGGGCGGGCAAACAGGTGCGCTTTAATGTCGCCTCCCCTCTTGCTTAAAAGCATGACGGCTACCTCCTCTGTCTGAGCTCACTTTACCGAAGGTTGAGCCGTTGGATACCCTAAGTCTAGGGGGCGATTACTTGGAGTCAATAGGGCATGACCTCGTACGATATGCCACTACGTCCCACTAGCGGTATAGGCGGGAAAATGCCGCTTCGCTTACGTTCGCCTGCGGTGCGTCTCACTAACCCACAGGCGCGTACTCCTCGTTCCCTGAAGTCTGACCGGCATTCAGATTATTTTCACAACTTCTTACATTAATGCTCGAACGAACGATTGTATGTTGTTTCCAATAGTACTTTAGGACTAGTCAGGAAAGGTACGTTCTACGGTGAAGGTCATGCTTTGCGATGCCCATCCCGAATGGGCGAAGACATTCAAAGCCCTGTTGCAGGTGGAAGGGCATCAGGCTAGTTGGGTGAAGTGCGACGACATTGACCCGGCACGCATCGCGGCGGCAACGCCGGATGTGCTGTTCTACAACTGCGAGTTCAACGGGATCACTTACTGCATGGAGCGCCTGATCGCGCTTAAGCGTGATCCTGTGTGCAAAACGATCCCGGTGATTTTGCTATGCACCAACGAGACTGAAGCATTGCGCGCGCTCAGCAAGGCTAGGCTGGAGGTTGAATTTGTGCTTTGCCTGCCGTTCACGCTTGGGCAGCTTCGGAACGCGCTGAAGACGGTTGAAGCCAGGTTGCACGTTCAGGCGAATTGAGGGGCAGCGCCTCGCGATTCTTAAGCTTTTCTGCTGAAACCGTGCTTTATAGTATGGGCGCAGCACATGCCGCACTCCCACTTTCTTTCCCAGCAAACACAAGCGCCCGATGCCCCATCTCGGGCGCTTGTGCTTGTGTACCCTGCAGCGAGCAGGTTCTCTTAACGCAACGACTCGCAAGCCAAGCCATCATTGTTGCCGTCGAGCCTATCCTCATCACCACACGCATTTAAGTGCGCTTGTGCCGCCGCGCGGCTGCTGAAGTCACTGCAATTCAGGTCGTCGATGTCATTGCACTGATAGGGAGAGCCGCCAGTTGGTTGTGCTGGCTGTTGCTGCGATTGTGATTGGCTTAACTGTACCTGTTGTTGCTGCGATTGCGACTGGCTTGACTGTACCTGCTGTTGTTGCTGCTGGACCGGTCGCGGCGTGGGGCGAGTGCGTGGCAACAGCGAACTGTGAATGTAGGCGCGCTGGCCCTTAACCTCGACCTCATACCAAGTGGTATTGCCATTCACGCTACCACCGATCACCTGACCGTAAACACGTACCTCGTCACCCAAGTTAAGCTGCGCGACGACTCTTGCATCGGTGCTGGCGCTCGCACGGACGTTAATCCTTTGAGTGCTGGCGACATACCAGATGTCTGGCGCTGGCGTGGCCTCAACACGCGGGCGTTGTGTATGGGGTGGTGTATAGGTTGCTGACGGGGTGACGGTGAATGTCGTGGTGGCCACGGCTGTCGGCTGAGCGACAAGTTGCTGGACTGCGGTTACAAACGGTGTCAGCGAGGGCGTGGCGCTGGGAGGAAGGGCGGGTTGAGTTGTTGCGGCGATGGTTGCCTCGGCGCGCGGTGTCTCGTTCCTGTTGCTGAAGGCGTTGCCAATCAGGGCAAGCACAAAAAGGAATCCCCCGATTTATCATCGTCCCACCACCCAGCATCATCGCAGTGTGGTCTAAAGTCCGGGCTGCAGATTTTGACTGCAATTTTGACTGCATGAACAGCG
Organism: Chloroflexota bacterium; assembly: GCA_003242205.1. GTDB lineage: Bacteria > Chloroflexota > Anaerolineae > Aggregatilineales > Phototrophicaceae > ZC4RG36. Next base: position 23,037 of record QGUR01000007.1, read on the forward strand.
GCAGGGCGACGGTGGGAGGCACAGACCTGTGCCTCTTTTTATTTCACAATCTGCTCCGGCGGCGTCCGTGCCGTGAGCGACTGGAACGCCATCAGGTAAACGGGTACAGGTGGTCGTCAAGCACGCGAACCGCCGCCTGAAACGCGGTGATAGACACTTCGGTTTCTTCCTCGTCGTCGGCCTCGTCCAGCACGGTGTCGACAATTTCGGTCAGGTGTCGCAGTGCCTGTTGCTCATGTTCGGGGCTATCGAGTTTGCCGTCGCGGTCCAGTCGTTCGATGCCGTTGTCGATTAGCCGGCGCAGCTCGCGTTCTGCTGCCGTGCTGTAGCGCATGCCCTTGGCGTCCGCCCGGTACAGGACGACGCGCCATAAGCGCCGCAGAAGCTGCTTTCGCCGGTCGCTGAAGAGGTCCGTGAAGGCCACCGTCTTGCCCCTCCGCAACATGAAATTAGCTGCTCCTATTATAATGTGGGCTGCCCGTTTGGGTGTGATGTGGACTGGCATGGTTTAGCACCACAGCAAGACCATGGTTGAACCTCGGGCCGCGTTCTGATATACTGGCGGTATAAGCCTCTGTAGCTCAATTGGATAGAGCGGCCGCGTCCTAAGTGGAAGGTTCTGCGTTCGAGTCGCAGCAGGGGCACAGCTTGAGGGCCAGTAACGTTGGCTTTCCTTCGCAGCAGATAGACGCGCAACGATCTGGCGCGTCTCTTTTTTTCCACTATGAGCGGTTCGTGAAAACTGGAACGAACCGCTTGTTTCAGGGTAAACTCAAGTCGCTTGCGAGGACATGGAAATGAATCTGCCGGTGCTGCTCGCGCATGGAGCGCTCGGGCCGTTTGACGAAATCCTCTTTCTCGGCATTGCCGTGATTTTTCTGGCGATGATGGGCATAAGTTGGGTTCGCAGCCGCCACGCCGATCCAGACGCGGTCGAGCCGGAGGCGGTGGAGCTTCCCAGCCTGCCTGTCGAGATCGAGGCCGAGGGGCCGGCGCATTTTCCTCTCGAATAGTCGCAGTCGTGCATGGGTATCACATTACCGGGGATTTTCCGTAACAGCCATGGTTCGTTTTTCTCGCGCGCTTGTCGTTCTGCTGGCGCTGTTCGTTTTGAGCGTCCCGCGCCCGGCGCAGGCGCATGGTTATCTGGTGCGGGCGATTCCTCAGGATCGCGCCGTGCTGGAACGCTCGCCCATGCGAGTGCAGTACTGGTTCAGCGAAGGGCTGGAGCCTGAATTCAGCAGCATCACGGTTCGAGATGGCGACGGCAATGTGGTTGCCACGGGCGGTGTTGCCCCCGACAACAATACGCTGCTGGCGGCGCGCCTGCCCGCCGAGTTGCCGGATGGCCCCTACCTGTCCGAGCTGCGCGTCGCTTTTGCCAGCGATGGCCACGTCATTGTCGAAACACGGGTTTTCTTCATCGGCGACGATGTGGCGGGCGTGAGCGGGGCTGCCGCTTCCGACAGCGCCGTGCCGCTTGAAGTGCTGTGGCGCGTGCTCATTTTGAGTTCGTTTTTGACCCTGTTCGGCGCGTTCGCGCTGTACAGCATGGTACTCGTACCCGCCTGGAAAAACCCGCGTTTTCGGGCCGGGTTGTTGCCGCCGCGCGTCATGGCGCGCCTGACGACCATTGCCGCCGTCGCGCTGGTCGTCGCGTTTGCGGGCAGTATTCTCTCGCTCTTGCAGCAGAGCATGGTCTTTTTTAACGCCGGCCTTGATCGTGTGATCGCGCAGGGATTGTGGGGCGTCGTGCGCGTGGGTTCGCGGTTTGGCGATGTCTGGAACGCGCGCATCGTCCTGTTACTCCTGATCGCAGGGCTGGTGTGGGCGGCCCATTATTTCCGGGAGCGCCAGCCCGAAAGCGTGCGCGCCTTCTGGACTGCCGGGACATGGGTAGCGGCGCTGCTGCTCGGTTCGCTCAGCGTGGCCAGCCATGCCGCCGGTTCGCCCGTCTGGCCGTGGGCGGCGATTTTTGTCGATTGGGCGCACACGCTTGCGGTCGGTTTCTGGGCGGGGGCGCTGGCCGTGCTGGTGCTCGTGCTGCCGGTCGCTCTGCGGCCCTATGAAGGGGAGTTGCGGCGCAAGGCATTGCTGGCCCCCCTGCGGCGATTTTCGCCGTTGGCGACGGCTTCTCTGGTTGTCGTCATCGCAACCGGTATTTATAGCGCCGCCAACTGGGTGCGCGAGCCCGGGCAAATAACCAGTTCCTACGGCCTCACGCTGGTGCTCAAGGGTGTTCTGGTGCTGGCGCTGGTCGCTCTTGGCGCGATCCATCATATCACCCTGCGGCCTGAGCGTTACGCCCGCTTTCGGGCGCTGGCCGCGCGAGCGCGTCATTTTCTCCCGACGCTTCGATGGGAAGCGGTGATCGCGTGTGCCGTGCTGGTGGCGGCGGCGCTGTTGAGCGCAACGCCGATTCCGCGCCCGGCCAATGCGGGCGATTCCGCGCCCGATCCGTCGCAGACGCTCACGCTTGGCGACCTGAACGTGACTGCGACGATCAGCCCCGGCGGGCCGGGAGTGAACAGTTACGACGTCGTCGTCCGGCGTGGCGAGACGCCGGTAGATGATCTCGACGTGTTCGTCCAGTTTGCCGCCCCGGAGCGCGACTGGCGCGGTCCCTGGCATCGGGCGGAACATATCGGCGATGGCCTGTATACGGCCACAGGCGACGATCTGGATCGCACCGGCGACTGGTGGCTGCTGATCAGCGTCGGCGGGGTAGAGACGGCGCTGGCATGGGAGGTTCGCGAAGACCCGGCGACGCTGGCGGTTTTCCAGCCTGTCTGGACCCAGTTTCTGGCGCTGGCCGGCGTTATTGCGGCTCTGGCTTTTGCTGCTTTCCCGATGGCGCGGCGTTTTTACCGCCGTCTTGACCTGCGACCGGCCACAGTCACCGTCGCTATCGGCGCGACGCTGGCGACGATTGGGATCGTGGTTGGCGGGATCGCGCTGATGCAGACGACGGAAGCCCGCTATCAGGCGCTGACCAACCCACCGCCCGCGCGTATCAACCCGGTTCTGCCGGATGCCGCCTCGATCCAGCGCGGGGCCGCCGCCTTTGAAGCAGCCTGCGCCGGCTGGCTCGATCAGGAAGCCGTTTTCAACAGCCTCCTGAGCCGGCTGAACGCGCTGCGCGATGAAGCGTTGTACGCGCTGCTGGAAGAGGGCTGGCGTACCCTGCCGCCGTGCGAGGGCCAGCTTTCGGAACAGGAGCGCTGGGATATTGTGAATTATGTGCGTACGCTTGAATTGCAGGCCGTGCGCGCCAATCAAACAGAGGAAATCGGCGCATGATTGCCATTACCTATAACAGCGCTGACCGGTCGCTGGCACAGCGCATTCTGAATGACTTGCGAGACCGGGGCATGGACGTTTTGACCGAAGGCGTCCTGTCTGGTCAGGGCCATATTCTGATCGCCGTGTTTTCACCACAGGCGCTGGATGACCGGTCGTTGTGGCAGGCAGTCGAAGCCGCGCTCGATCAGAGCCAGCATGTGCTGCCGGTGCTGGCCGAGCCGGTCGAACTGCCGGATATGATCTCGCATCTTCAGGCGGTCGATTTCAGCCAGCAATATCGCTGGGAAGCGCTCGAAGCGCAACTGAAGCTGCTCATGTCGCCCGACGCGCCGCGGGCCATGCGCGTCCTGACCTCGCGGACGCGCGCCGCGAACCGCCGCACCGGACTGGTGCTGGCGGCGATTGCCGCTGTCGTCTTCGGCGCGGCGATATACATGATTGCCGTGCTCGACCTGCAGATGCCGGCTGAGGAATATGCGGCAATCGACACGCAGGTGGCGCTGACGCGGGACTTCCTGATCGGCCCGACGATGGAATATCTGGCGACGGTGCTGCCGCGCAGCACCGAACAGGCGCAATCATTCCCGGCGACGCTGGACGCCATTCCCGAGGTGGTACAGCCATTTGTCGCCGCGACGGCTACGACCATTCACGAGCAGTTAGGGCAGCTTCAATCGGGCAACGGCGGCGCAGAGATCACGCCAACACCGGAAGCGGAGGCGGAAGGCGAGTGAGCGACGGAATCGTGCGCGCGGCTGAGGACGTGCTGGTCATCGGCGCGGGGCCGGCAGGGCTGACGGCGGCTTATTATCTGGAGCGGGCCGGCATTTCCTACCGGATTGTCGAGCGTGAGCGAATCATCGGCTCCACGTGGGCGAATCTCTATCCCACGTTGCGGCTGAACACGGCGAACTTCGTCTCCAGTCTGGTCGGGATGCCCATTCCGTGGCGTGGCGGCTTTTACATGACAGGCCGGCAGTTTTACCGTTATCTGTGCGAATTCGCGGAGCGCAATAACTTCAGGATCGACTTCGGCGTCGAAGTGTTGCGCGTCGCGCCGGAAGCCGGCGGGTGGCGTGTCGAGACGACCGCGGGCGCTGCGTGGTATCCCTGCGTCATTCTGGCAACGGGCAAATTCGGCAATCCGATCATGCCGCCTGTGCCGGGACTGGACGCATTTACCGGGCGGCTGCTGCACGCGCGGGATTTTCACGATCCGGCAGACTTTCGCGGCCAGCGCGTGTTGGTCGTCGGCAATGGTCCCAGCGGTGTCGACATCGCCACGGCGCTGGCGGGGGTGGCGGCGTCGCCGGTCTATCTGGCGATCCGCAGCGACATCGTCGTCGCCCGGCGCTATCCCTTCGGGCTGCCTGAAACGCTCTGGCGCGTGCTGCTGCAACCGCTGCCGGAGCGCATTCGCAAGCCGCTACAGGATTTTATCTGCTACCAGTCGTATCCCGGGCTGCGAAAACACAATCTGCCGCTTGCGCCAAACCGTACCAATCGCAAAGGAACCGGCGCGCCTGCCCGCGGCCCCGAACTGCTGCGCGCGCTGGACGCGGGCACGCTGAAAGCCGTTGCCGGTCTGGAACGCCTTGAGAGCGACGCGGCTGTGCTGATGGACGGCACACGCCTGCAGGTTGACGCCGTCATCATGGCGACCGGATACCGCCCCGTCGTCCACTTTCTCGACATGCCTTTTGAAACCGATAATGACGGCTGGCCGGTGCGCGACGAGGGGCAGGAAGTCGCGGGCTATCCGGGGCTGTACATCGTCGGGCGGTTCTATCAGGGCTTTGGGCCGCTTTACAATATGAAAATCGAGGCCCGGCTGGCCGTGTCGCAGATCCAGCGGCGGCTGGCGAATTTGGCGCAGGATACAAGCCGTGCTTCTTCTGAACGCAGCTTATCGGCGGACAGCACGCCCGCGTCCTGAGGCAGCCGGTTATCGCCACACGCCCCGGCTGTGATAGCCGGTCGCGCCGTCGGGCCGCGTGCCGTTCACCTGCTCCTCCTGCGGCGTGCCATCTTCCTCAAACATGCGGACCGTGAAGGAATGCTGCCCTTCAGTGAACGGCCAGTCGTAACGCCAGATACGCCATGTCTTGTAATTCTTCGGGTCACCGCTGAGTGGCCCGCGCAGCATGGCTTCCTGCCACTCCCCGCCGTCGACCCGAACTTCAACCCGGCTCACGCCCCTCGGCCCGGCAAAGGCGATCCCGCCGATCGGGACGAACTGCTGCCCGGTTTCCTCGTCGACGGTTATCATGTTTGTGGCGATGGTGTCGATAACCGCCGTCGCCTTGATGATGGCGTCTTTTGACCAGCCGCGACGCACCCAGTAGCCGTCCTCATCGCCGGAGATAAGCTCAATGCTCGTAATCCACTTGGGCTGTTTCATGCCGAAGCGGTTAGGGATATGCACGCGCAGCGGAAAGCCATTTTGCACGGGCAGCGGCTGGCCATCCCAGGCGTAACACAGGACCACATTCGGGTCTGAATTGATGAGATCGAGCGCGACCGTTTCGTCGAAGCCGTCCGCGCCAATGATGCGCGCATGGGTCGCTTCGGGCTGCGGTCGGGCCAGCGCGAGGACATCGCGGAAACTCGCGCCCGTCCACAACTGCGTGCTGATCAGATCGCCCGCAACCGGATTGCTAATGCATTCCATGGTGATGTACTGATCGACCGGCTCAAAATCGTTTCGCAGGTTATCCAGCGTCAGCTCGATCGGGTTATCGACCAGTCCGGAGATCGACAGCGTCCATGTGTCGCCGTCGATTGTGGGCGGGGCTGGCGAGATGTCGATGCGATAGTGCTGCTCGACGGGCGTGAATTCGGGCCGCGTGCCGGGCGCAGGTTCGACCGGGTCGTCGCTGTTCGGGAAAACGCGCGCGGGTTGCGCCTGTGTGCTCCCGGCGGTGTTCAGCGCGCCGGGCCGTGTCTCAAACCGGCTGTTGAGCAGGGCGCTGATCCCCGCTCCGGCGACTGTAATGGTTGCCGACGCCGCGCCCAGACGGATCAGGAATTGACGCCGGTTCAGTCTTTGAACTTCATATTCCTGTTCCACAAAAGCGACTCCTTTACTCTTCAGCTCGGCGAAGGGACGGCGCGGCCGATTGATCGAAGAAGGTCAGGCGCGCGTAACACCAGCCAAGCGCCAGCCCCCAGACGGCGAACAGGAACAGCGTCCACAACGTGCTGGCGGCAGGATCGGCAGTGGCGGTCAGGCCGGTCTGGCTGCTGAGCAGTGCGACCAGCGCGCCGGCAAGCAGGCCCAAAACCAGCCCGGCGGTTGGCGACTGGCTTGCTTGCAGCCCGCGCATGAGGAGAAAGAACACGCCGCCCGTGACGATGCCCGCGCCGAGCGACATCAGGATCACCATGGCCTGTTCAGCGGTCTTGGCTGCCGTATCGACGCGTCCCAGATTGAGCGCGCCGATGATGGCAACCATGCTGTCGATCACGAACGTCAGCACCGGGCCGGGTGTCAGATCGCGCATAACCGGGAAGAGGTCGAACGGGAAAAAGGGGAGGCCGGCGAGCTGGTTGCCCAGCGCCGCAACGACGATCAGCGGCGCGGTGACCAGCAGTCCGACCAGCGCCCCGATGCGGACTCCGGGTCTGTGCATGAGGTTGTCTCCGAAACTGTCCCGCTGCTGGTATCATAGGCGCTTTTAATGAACCGCGCATGAGTCTCCGTAATAGTCCGCCATGGGTCGAGCGCCGGATCATGGATTGGTGCGGGCCGTCGCGGTTGGGAATTTCAGGGTTGGGACGTACAATGTACGGCTGGTGGCTGTTCATGACCGCCGCAGACTTCTCGCACCCCGGGAAAATGACCGATGATTGTTGTGGACGCACATCAGGATATCGCTTACAACGCGCTCAATCACGGGCGCGATTATCTGCTTGCCAGTTGGGACAAACGCAGGCTTGAGGCCGCCGGGAACGGCGGGGCGGATGCCGGGCTGGCGATGTTGGGCCTGCCCGACGCCTTGCTGGGCCGGGTGGCGGTTGCCTTTGCCACGATTTTCGTCGCGCCTGCGTCGTCGGCAGACGGCCCCTGGGATGAGATGACTTATACGACGCCGCGGGAAGCTTACCGTCTCGCGTCGCAACAGATGGATTATTATCACCGGCTGGCGGACGAAAGCGAGCGCGTTACGCTCATCCGCACCATTGCCGATCTGGATGCCACGCTGGCGACGTGGGCTGAAGGCACGGAACTGGAGGATCACCGGCAGGGGCTTGTCATTCTGATGGAAAACGCCGATCCGATAGTGGAACCCGCCCAGTTTGAGGAATGGTACGAACGCGGCGTTCGCATCGTCGGCCCGGCGTGGACCGGCACGCGCTATTGTGGCGGCACAGGGCAGCCCGGCCCGCTGACGCCGCTGGGCCGCGAACTGCTCGACGTCATGATGAGCTTCAACGCGATCCTCGATCTATCGCACATGGCCGAAGAGGCGTTTCTCGAATCGCTCGATATTTATGACGGCGTCATCATCGCCAGCCACAGCAATCCCCGGCGCTTCCGCAATACCGACCGCCACCTCTCGGACATGATGATCCGGCGGCTGGCCGAGCGCGACGGTGTAATCGGCGTCGTTCTCTACAATCGCTTTCTGAGCGAGCGCTGGTCCAGAGGCGATCCGAAGTCGAGCGTGCCGGTCTCGGTTGTCGTGGACGCCATCGACTATATCTGCCAGTTGACCGGCAGCGCGCGGCATGTCGGCATCGGCAGCGACTTCGATGGTGGCTTTGGCGCGGAAAGCACGCCGGATGGGCTGGATAGCGAGCTTGATCTGCTTGGACTGGCGCCCTTGCTGGCTGAGCGCGGATACAGCGATGACGATATCGCTGCGATCCTGAGCGGTAACATGCTTCGCAAACTGCGCGAAGCGCTTCCCGAATCCTAGGCCAGCAGTATGGTCCGGCTTGCGCAACTGGGCATCGCCGTCGGGGCGCTGGGCATCGTCCTGACGTTCATGGGCCTGTTCCCCGGTGTTATGGGCATTACGCCCGCCGCCGGCATCGGAACGGTCCAGTTTTTTATCATTCTCAGCGGCTTCACCCTGCTCATTTTTGGCGCGCTGATTTATGTCAAGTATGCCTATTACGCCGAGGTGGGCAGCACGCTGCTGCAACAGATCGGCGTTCGTCTGGCGCTTACGGGCCTGATGTTTTCGGGGCTGGTCGGGCTTGCGGATACGCTTGGGTTTGGCTCTCATCCGCGCAGCGAGGGTGAAACCTACTTTGGCTGGCTACAAGCCTTTGGCGTGCTGGCGGGCTTTCTTGTCGCCTCGATCGGCGTGCTGATCTACGCAGTTGGCGGCGGCGATCCGACATCGTCCGAATGACGCTCCGCAGCCACACGCCAGAACGCTCACCATTTTTACATGGTTCTCATCCGCGTCTCTTTACATAATTTATAAAGACTGAAATGATTGAATGCGGTCGCATTACCCATGTGAGGAGGCCTGTCATGAAACGGTCGTTGTGGTTGGTCCTGATCTTATGCGTGCTGTGTGGCGCTGTTCTGCCGGCTGCCGCGCAGCAACGCGGGAGCATCGTCGACCTGCTTGCGGGTGATCCACAGGGACAGTACACGACTGTTGTCGCGGCGCTGGAAGCGGCAGGGTTGGCCGAAACCTTGAGCGGCGAAGGCGAATACACCTTCTTTGCGCCCACGAACGATGCCTTTGACGCGGCCCTGCCGGCGCTTGGTCTGAGTATCGAGACGCTGCTGGGCGACACGGCGACCCTGACGACGCTGCTCAATTACCATCTCGTCAGTGGCGACCGTATTTTCTTCCGCGAGATGGCGCGCGCCGGAAGCGCAACGACCGTACAGGGCGAAGACGTGACCTTTGCGCTGGAGGGCGGTTTCGCGCTGGTTAACGACGCCACGATCATCGACGTCGATAACACGGCGGACAACGGCGTTATGCATGGCATCGACAATGTGCTGGTTCCGCCTTCACTGGCGGGGACGTTCGTCGCTGCAACACCGGAAGCGACCGGCGAAGCGGCTGATGTTGCGGGTGAAACCGTGCCCGAAAATGCGGCGTTCGTGCGTTTCGCCCACTTCGCAGCCGATGCGCCCGACGTCGATGTTTATATCGACGGAGAACTGAGCGAGGTACAGGGCCTTGCCTTCATGTCGCTGTCGGATTGGGTGGCGGTCCCGTCCGGGGTGGTTAGCGTGGCCATTGCCGAAGCCGGCGCACCGGTGGACGCCACCGTTCTCGGCCCGCTCGACGTCAGGCTGGACGAGGCGACTTACAACACGATTGCCGTCGTTGGCTCCTTGGAAAATGAAACTCTGTG